>JAXJUF010000013.1:0-9752 GCA_036309185.1 Acutalibacteraceae bacterium | reverse complement strand
GGCAATATGCAAGCAGTTAGACTATATGCAGAATACTTTAAGCCTGCAGAGGTAGTTGCTTCTGATGACGGACTAATGGATGTAATTAAGCAGTCCAGCAAGGAGGTTTTCTCTGATGAGTAAATTTAAAACCTTTAGTAAAAAGCAATTACAGGTGCTTACTTGGTGGGCGAATCCTAATATATCTTCAAAATATGATGCAATCATTGCTGATGGCTCTATCCGTAGTGGTAAAACAATGAGTATGAGCCTAAGTTTTATCATTTGGGCAATGAGCAATTTTAACGAATGCAATTTTGCTATATGTGGTAAAACAGTGGGTTCTTGCAGACGAAATGTAATAACACCACTTCTACAGATGATAAGACAGCGTTTTAAGATTAAAGATAAACGCTCGGATAATGTTATTATCATTGAGCAGAATGGTGTACAAAACAGCTTCTATATTTTTGGCGGTAAGGACGAAAGCTCTCAAGACCTCATTCAGGGTATTACACTTGCAGGTGTATTACTTGATGAGATTGCTCTTATGCCACAATCCTTTGTTAATCAGGCAACAGGTCGTTGTTCTGTGAATGGTGCTAAGTTTTGGTTTAACTGCAACCCAGATACACCATACCACTGGTTTTATGAGGAATGGCTCGGCAAGGATGACGAAAAAGCGAAAGAGAAAAAAGCGTTACATCTGCATTTTACAATGGATGATAACTTGACCTTGAGCAAAGAAACCAAGGAACGCTACGAAAGTATGTATAGTGGTACATTCTACGAGCGTTACATTCGTGGTTTATGGGTAGCAGCTGAGGGCTTAATTTATCCACTATTTAACAAAAAAATACACGTTGTTAAAACTGAGCCACGCCGATATACACAGTATTATGTCGGCGTTGACTATGGTACGCTTAACCCGTTTTCAGCTGGATTATGGGGCAAGTGTGGTAATGTGTGGTACAGAATAAGAGAGTATTATTATGATGGTAGAAAGAAAGGACACCAGAAAACAGACGAAGAGTATTATCAAGAGGTTGAAAAACTAATAAATGGATTACACGTAACATCGCTTATAGTTGACCCATCAGCTGCAAGTTTTATCACTCTTATTCGTCGTAAAGGTAGATACAATGTTATTCCTGCGAAAAATGATGTACTAGACGGAATACGCTATACATCTGACTGCCTGAAAAACGGTAGGATTTTATTTAATGATTGCTGTGAAAATATCTTTTCTGAATTTGTGTCATACATTTGGGATACAAAGTACGCTAAAAACACAGGTGAAGACAGACCAGTTAAAGAGCACGACCACGCAATGGACGATATGAGATATTTTTGTTACACCATATTGAACCGTAACAGCGGTGTTGGTGTTGTCAATCTTAGGAGGTGATTATTATGCTTACAGATTTATCCTGGTTGGATATAGGGCAACCGTTTCCGCCACCCTGCACACACAACCGATTGCAGAGATACAAAGAAAACCGTGCATTATTCGAGGATAAACATGGTTTGGTATACGAAGAACAATTCAAAAGAATTGAACGAGTTATAGGCAACTTCGGTTCGGTTATATCTTACGCAACTGTTATAAACTATCAAAAACTTATCAGCCTTAAAACTGCTGACCTTGTATTTGGTGAAAAGCCAAACATCACTGTTGCAGATGATAAAAAGCAAGCAGTTATAGATAACATCATTATAAATACCGAGCTGTTCGATAAGCTGTATATGTCTGCTATAGATTTCTCACGCTATGGCGATAGTATAATAATGCCTACTGCTGACTCTAATATAGATGTAGTAAGCCCTGCTCTTTGGTTTCCTGTTGTTGACGAAATCAACATACGCAGATTTAAGTATCACGTATTTGGGTTTATTTATCTAATAAACAGTGAATCTCAATCCTACGGTTTGCGTGTTCAGATACATGATCCTAAAAATCCTACAGAGTGCGAAGAACGCAATTATATGTTATCTGGCAAATCTATGTCAGAATTTAAAATTGCAAAAGACCTGACGAAGAAAAAAGAGATGAAGCTACAAACTCATCTTGATACTTGTCCTGTATATCGTATAAGTAATTTGATTACATCAGACCGTTTATTTGGTTTAGACGATTATCGCAGTGTTGATAGCCTAATATCTGAGCTTATGGTTCGCATAAGCCAGATAAGCAAGGTGCTTGACAAGTTTGCTCAACCAAGTATGACGGGTCCTCAATCTGCTTTGCAATTTGACGAGCTAACAGGACAGTGGGTGCTTAAAATCGGAAATTACTTCCCTCGTAACAGCCCTGATGACCCTGAGCCTAAATATATAACTTGGGATGCAGGTATGGAAGCTAACTTCAAACAGATAGAGCTAATTATCAATCAGCTGTATACAATATCCGAAATGGGCAGTGCTTTGCTTGGTGATTTAAGTAACAAAACTGGTGATGTACCGAGTGGTTCGGCTCTTCGCAGACTTATGATGTCGCCTCTTGCCAAGGCTAGGCGTGTAGCTAACAGATACGATACGCCTATTAAAAAGTTACTGTCTACCCTTGCAAAAATGCAGGGTATAGATATTAGTCCAGCTGAAATTACAATCAAATGGAATGATGGTCTACCACCAGATCCAGCCGAGGATGCAGAGATAGCAAGCATGCGTACAGGTGGCAAGCCTACTCTTAGCCAATCTACAGCGATTAAAAGAATGGATAATATGTCCTCTGCAGAGGTTGACGAAGAGCTTGCACAAATACGAGCTGATACCCTTGAGAATAGTGCCGGAAGTATGCCATTGTTTGAGCCTGAGGATGAATACTAATGTCAAAGCTAACTTATGAGCAGGCTTTGGCTAAGCTCTATACCGAAGCCGAAGCTAAACTGATAAAAATAATCAAACGCAAGGTAAGGTATGGCAATGCAACAGTATATGAAAGGTCGTTGCTCAGGCAGATTGATGAACAGATTGAGATACTCCGCAAGTCCTCTGATAAGCTGGTTCAGGAGCTTGTTAAAAGTAATTATAAAAAAGGCTTAGATCAGCTTTTAAAGGATATTTCACCAGATAAAACTGCACCACATTCATACAACCTTATGAGCAGGCTTAATGTTAATCAGATTAATATAATTGTTGATAACATCACCCAACAACTTAATCAAGCAATAGCGACAGTTGGTAGACGTTGTAGTGATTATATAAGACAAATAACTTTAGAAGCCACTGCTAAGAAGCTCACGCAAGGTCAGACTGTGCGACAGATGCAAAAGGAATTAGAGGCACAGCTTGAAGAAAGCAATATAACATCTATATCCTACGCAAATGGTGCAAAGCATAATATAAAGGACTATGCCAGTATGGTAGCACGCACCACTACAGCAGAAACTCAAAATACTGCACAGGTAGTACAGGGCAATGCTTGGGGCTATGATTTAGTCAGAATGACAAGCCATTACCCTACCTGCAAGGTGTGTGCTATGTATCAGGGTAGAGTGTACGCCCTTACCAAAGAGGCAGCTAACGGCAAGTACAAGGATAAAAACGGAAAGCCTTTAGGGTTTGCTTACCTCTACGATACAGCCCTTGTGGATGGTTACAACACTATACACCCTAACTGCCGTCATAGGTTCGCAATACTACCAGCCAGAGCATACACGCTTGACGAGCTTGCAGAGTTCAGCCGACAAAGTATGCAGCCGTTTGAGGATACTCGCTCTGATGAAGAACGTAAGGCTTATGCAAAAGAGCAGGCTATCAAGCGTAAACGCAACGAAAGTCGCAGACAGTATGAGAAGTTTAAGAGTGATTTTCCTGATCAAGCACCAAAGACCTTTGCGGTCTGGCAGCGTAAACGCAACAAAAGTCGCAGACAGTACGAGGATGTTAAGCGTTCTCTGCCTGACCAAGCACCCAAAACCTTTGCAGTCTGGTGGAGAATGGAATCTGCTAATTCACAGCGTTATCAGGATTTAATGGATGACTATAGAACCTCACAAAAATCTGTTGATAATTCGGCTGAAAGTGGTATAAGCGGAAAAGAGCACTCAGCAAGCGAATCTAATACAGTAGATTTAAAGTATATTTCATCAAAGGAATATCATTCTAAATTTATTGGACTAACTGGTGATACTAAAGTAGATGAACGCATATATGAACAGTCAAAGGCTATGTTAATTCATAGAAGTAAAACTGACAAAGAAGATATGTGTTTAATTGATAGTAGGAACGGCAACATAGCAGGAAGACAAACAAATTCAAAATCTGATTTTGGTGTTGATTATAACGACAGCATTAAAAACGCTATCAGCAAATACCCTCGTGATACTTTGATTTCTATACATAATCACCCTACTAACAACCCACCTACTGGAAGTGATATTGTTTCCAATGGCGGTAATGGGTATAAATTTGGAATAGTGGTTACTCATAACGGAAAAGTATTTACTTACAAAGCTGGAAACAAACCATTCACTGCAACATCTTTCGGAAAAACCGTTGACAAATACCGTGGTGGAGAATATAATTTGAGTGAATATGAGGCAATTATAAAGACTCTTGATGAATACAAACGGTATTATGAGATAGAATGGAGTGAGCTACTATGACTTATGAAAAAATTAATTTTGAACATTACTATGACGGTCATTATACTGATTCAGGGAATTCAAAAGAAGAAAGAGAACAAGCTGAAAAATTAGCAAGAGAAGAAAATGAAAAGTTAGTAAGTTGGTCAGAAGTAGACCACTAACCGCCCTACTCTAACAGGGCGGTATTTTTACACCCAAATTTAGAAAGGAATTGTATATGTCTAAATACAGAAAGAAACCTATTGAGGTTGAGGCATTCCAGTATGATTGCGATACTCAGTTTAGAAACCAAAGAGGTGTACTAAAATTTAAACATGAAGAAATACCCGAGTGGGCTGAAATAGCTTTTAAATTGGGAATTATATACTATAGAAACGATGATGTATTATGTATAAAAAATGATACTGGAGATTTTGAGGTATATCATGGTGACTATATAATTAAAGGAATCGCCGGAGAGATATATCCGTGCAATCCTGTCATTTTTGAAAACAGCTACGAAAAGGTTATTTAGGTTTGAAATAAGGCACTTTTATTTTAATGGTAAAGTTACACCAAAACAAAATAATAATTAAAATTAAACGCTCTTAAAGGGTGTTTAAACGGTATTACATAAACAAGGAGAACCAATGTATGAAAAAATGTCCTTTTTTAATCAAAAGAACACGAATAGAAAAGTGGCAACCGTCACCAAATGAAGATAATACAGATATGATAAGTAATGGAACAACTACTATTTGCGAAAAAGAGGAACACACTCCTTGCCTAGGGCACGAATGTGGTGCGTATTATGATAGAAGATGCCATTACTCTGAACATAAACAGTTATAACACAGCTTATAAGCTCCCAACAGGGGGCTTTTTATATTGCCTATTTTTAGGCTAAATCAAATTTAGGAGGTAATACAATGGAAAATGAACCAACAAAAACAGACACACAGCAAGAGCCTATTAATCAGAGCGAGCCAGATCAGAACTCACAAACTGAACCTATAGGCACAGAGGTTAACGCTGAGCTGGAAGCCTTAAAAACTACCAACACAACCTACGAAAAGACTTTAAAAAGTATTTTCGGTGTTGCAGATGATGAAGAACTCGGCGATATTGCACAGCGTGTTGAAGCGTACAACAACAGTATTCAGGCTAAGATTACAGCTGTAAATGACAAGATTATTTCAGCTGAGCTAAGAGCATTACAGGGCTATGACACCAAGCTACTTGCAAAGGTTATTGACAGAAGTGGCATTACGGTTGCTGATGATGGCACAGTTACAGGGTTACAAGAAGCTGTGGAGACTGCAGTTAAAGAATACCCAGCAGTAGTTGCAAAAAAAGATAGCAAACCATACGCACCGTATAACCCTGCAGGTGCAGGCGATAATGGTGGAGCAAACAAAACAATGAACGATATTATCAGAAGAAAAAGGAGTTATTAATTATGCCTAACATTATTACAAGAAACGATGCAGAAGCGTTAATCCCAGTTGAGGAATCAAGAGAAGTTATTACAGCTGTTAGAGAGTCATCAGCTGCACTAAGTCTTATGCATAGGCTACCAAATATGACCTCAAAGCAACGTAAATTACCCATCCTGTCAGCACTTCCAGTTGCAGGCTTTGTTGATGGCGACAATGGTTTAAAGGCAGTGTCTGCTGCAGCTTGGAAGAACAAGTTTATTACAGCAGAAGAAGTTGCAGTTATCATTCCAATACCAGAGGCTGTACTTGATGATGCAAACTACGATATTTGGGCAGAACTAAAGCCGGCTATCGTTGAAGCATTTGGAAAGGTTATTGATGGAGCTGTTTTCTTTGGCGAAGATAAGCCAGCGAGCTGGGAAAATGGTATCGTACCAAGTGCTATTGAAGCAGGTAACACAGTAGCAAGAGGTACAGGTACAGATTTTGCAGATGATATCAATTTACTTATGGGCAAGGTTGAAGAGGATGGCTTTGATGTAACAGGCTTTGCTGGTGATATCTCTAATAAGTCGACACTTAGAGGTTTGCGTGACAAGAACGGTGGATTGCTATTCCAGCCAGGACTGACTGCCAGCACTCCTGGCACACTTTATGCACAGCCTATTAACTATGTTAAAAATGACTCTTGGAACAAAGAACAGGCTCTACTTCTTGGCGGTGACTTTTCACAGGCTGTTTACTCAATTCGTCAGGATATGACCTACAAGGTGCTTGATCAGGCTGTTATTAGTGATAACGAGGGTAATATCATCTATAACCTTGCACAGCAAGATATGGTAGCACTAAGATGTGTCATGCGTCTTGGTTGGCAGTTGCCTAACCCTGTTACATCACTTAATAAAGATGATTCTACACGTTATCCTTTTGCAGTGCTTACACCATCTGCTGAATCAACAACATCTGAAGAGGATTGATTATGCTTACAGTAGGCATTGATACATATATCACAGTAGAAGAAGCAGATGAGATTCTAACAGGCTGTCATACTGGCAGTCTGTTAGAACAGTGGCTTGCTCTGAGTATAGCTGATAAGGAGTGTTATCTACGTACTGCAACCTACCGTATTGACTGTTTGCCTGTGGTTGGTTATAAGCACAATGCTGGTCAGGTTTTGCAGTTTCCAAGAGGAATGTCCTCTGATATTCCATACAAAGTTAAACTTGCTGTTGCCGAGGAGGCTATATCTGCTATTGATAAACAGCTGTTACAGCGTATATCGTTACAACAGCAAGGTGTTAAAAGTATAAGCCTAGGCTCTGCATCAGAGAGTTACAGCGATAACGCTCAACAAAGCAGTCCTTTACTCAGTAAGACAGCATACAATTATATGCGACAATTTTTAGCAGGGTCGGTGATGATAGTATGAGTATATTCGATTGTTGCTTCAACCACAAGGTTGGTGTGCATAGGCGAGTGTCAGTAGATAGCTTTGGCAATACAACCTACAATCCACCTCTTAACAATATGCCCACAGAAATTACTTGCCGAATTGAGTACAAACTCAAAGAGATACTTGATAAAAACGGCAACAAAGTCACGAGTGAGGCTATGCTATTTACAAACACAAATCTAAGTCCGTTGGATATAGTTATCGCAAACGGTAAGCGTTACACAGTGAAATCCTGCAAGCCTATTGACAATATAGTTGGTGGACTTGACCATTACGAGGTGTATTTGTAATGGGTGTACGCATTGAGTTTGATGATGACGAATATCTTAAAGGTCTTGATGATATAGTAGATAAGATACAACAAGAGGCTGACAAGCTGGAGCACAAAACCACACAAGGTCTTGCTGATGCACTACTATATGTAGCTACTGAAAGTCAGCAACGAGCACCAGTTGATACAGGTGACTTGCGTGGTAGTGTACTTGTTGAGCTTGACGGAGAGGAATATGCCAAGGGTGTAGAAAACGGTGGCGTTAATGTAGTTGGCACATTGCCTGAAAAAGTTACAAAAGGCAGTGTTAGCTACAACACACCTTATGCCGCCACTCAGCACGAGCAAATCCATTACGACCACCCAAATGGTGGTCAGGCTAAATACCTAGAAAGCGTTCTTGTCGAAAATCAAGATAGGATATTAAAGATAATCGCCGAAGATATGATTGAGGAGTGATTTATATGCTTGAAGCATTGCAAAGCTATTTGATTGCAAACAGCTATAAGAATGTAAACTGCGACTATATGCCAGACATTAACGAAACGGTTCAAGCTATCAATGTAACTAAATGGGATCACACTGTAGGTGCTGTTAATGATGGCACAGGTACGCATTACATACAGGTGCTGTGCCGAGATAATGATTATCGTAAAGCGTATAACACCTGTAAAAGTATATTTGAGCTACTAGACAGTGGCACAAATGAAACACTTATTAACTTGACAGATAAGGTATTCTGTATAGCCAGACCACGCAGAGGTGCAATTATCCTTGAACGTGGCGAGGGTTATACAACAATGTATTGTGAAATTGCCCTATGGGGTAACAATTAAATTTTAAAAACATATTTAAAGGAGATTAAAGCAATGGGTAAAAAGTATTTAAAAGGATTTTCAGGCTTCGGTTTTCACGAGGTCGACAAAAACACAGAGGATGAATATAGCGTAAAAGGTGATCGTGTAAAAATACCTTCTGCAAAGAGCTGTTCGCCATCTGACAACCGTACAGACTTTAAGATTAATGCTGATGATGGTGTATGGGATAGTGGTTCAGAATTAACAGATGTAACTAACGAAGTGACATTTGCTGAGATGGACTTGGATACTCTTGCTAAGCTAACAGGTGCAACAGTTAATGAAGATGGCTCAATTGATGAAAGCTCACTTGATGTAGCACCTGAGCTTGCACTTACATATCGTGCTTTGAGAGCAGATGGTGGCTACAGACTGTATAAATATTATGTAGCTAAAGTTACAAAGGTTACTGTCAACCACACAACAAAGGGTGAAAACAACGATGCTCAGTCATACACAGTTACATTTAGTTGTGTGCCTCGTAAGTGCGATAACAAACTTCGCAGTACAAAGGATATTGACAAGGATGTATCACAAGAGTGGCTTAACACTATTGATTCTGTTCCAGCTGAGGCTACTACAGCTAACCAAGAACCAACAGGTGACGAGGGTGCAACAGAATGAGTATATTAAGCAGATTTAACCTCAAAAAGGATAAAAGTTTGGATATCTCTGCCCCACGTAGCTATATGCTACATGGGGTGCGTATCCATAAGCTGACAGTTGCCAAGTATGTAGAATGGCTCAAAGCTGTTGATGATTTACCTGAAATTATCTTTGGCACAGCTTTTCCAGAGTGCACTAACTTCGCACAGCTTGTTAATGAGTTGATTAATTTGGATAAAGAAGCTATATTACAGCTATTCGGCAGACTACTAACTACAGTACCTACCGAGGCTTGTAGGCTAATATCCAGCCTACTGGATATCGATGAAAGTCGTTTGCTTGATGTTGATTGTGAAAATCCTCTTTCTCTTAATGAGCTTGCAGAGGTTATACAGGCTTTTTCAGAGCTTAACGATTACAGCGATTTTTTCGTGACCGTGCAGTCGCTAATGAAGACCTACCACCGTCTGAGCGACAATACACAGGAGTCTACTGGCTCCAACGCTGGTTAGCTGCTGCACAGAGCGTAGGAATAACTAAGTCTGAGTTATTCAACCAATATTACTATGACGAGTT
>JAXJUF010000012.1:0-7389 GCA_036309185.1 Acutalibacteraceae bacterium | reverse complement strand
CTCATTTGTGGTACAATATATATTGTTCATAGTGATTTTCCTCCTGTTAGGTTGGTGTGGTAACTTTATTCTAACATCGTGGTTCATCACTGTGAACCTTTTTTTATTTATCTGTTCAATTTCATTTTACAATTTACCAAAAATAAAATAATTATACCAAAGATAAAACCACTCGTAAATTTTCAAATCAATTCACGAGTGGTTTTATCTTTTAAGAATATCAACTATTTATCATTTCCTTCAATAAGTTTCTTTACATCCTCAAGAAATCTCTTATAATCCTCATTATCTGGTTCTAAATCAACTGCTTTTTGCATAGCTAAAATAGCTTCGTCGTAACGTTCTAACCTAGTTAATAATTCACCAATCATTATATGATAGTATGCATCATCAGGCTCTAATTCAACTAATTTTTGTACAGCCGAAAGAGCCTCTTCATAGCGTTTTAAATTAATTAACAAATCAACAAGTATCACATAACAATCTGCATTATCAGGCTCTAAAGCAACCGTCTTTTGTGCAGACAAAAGAGCTTCTTCATAGCGTTTCAATTCAGTTAACACACTACTAAGCATTACATAATAGTGTACATTATCATTATCTAACTCAACCGCTGTCTGATACTCTTTAAGAGCCTCTTCGTAGCATTTCAATTCAATTAATACACCACCAAGCAGTGCATGATAGCGTGCATTATCATTATCTAACTCAACCGCTGTCTGATACTCTTTAAGAGCCTCTTCATAGCGTTTCAATTCAATTAACACACTACCAAGCAGTGCATGGTAATTTGCATTATCATTATCTAACTCAACCGATGTCTGACACCCTTTAAGAGCCTCTTCATAGCGTTTCAACTCAATTAACACACTACCAAGCAGTGCATGGTAATTTGCGTTATCATTATCTAACTCAACCGCTGTTTGTATAGCTGAAAGAGCATCTTTATAGTGTTCTAAATTAACTAATGCCTTACCTTGCATTACATAATAGATAGCCTCATCAGAATCCAATTCAATCGCATTTTCAAATTCTTTAAGAGCTTCTTCATAGCGTTTTAATTCAGCTAACGCCACACCAAGCGTCGCATGATATCGAGCGTTATCAGGACTCAATTCTATAAGTTCCCTACTTCGAGAGATTGCTTTATCATATTTATCCTCGTTTATTAATGTAACTACTTCACTATACATACTATTCAGCTTAGAATTACTTGTAATTTGCTTAACAGCTTGAGTAACCACTTCTTCATCCTCAACTGTATTTTCAGAATTACTATTGTTCTTTTTAACATCAGATTCTTTTATACTTTTTTCGCTAAATTCATCCATCGCATCCAAAAGATCTTGATGACGTTTTTCTACATCACCTAGAAACTTCTCTTTAGTTGGTATTTTAATACCAAACTCAGCACCTAATGAGCATAAAACCTCATCAAATCCGTTATGTCTTATGTAATAGCCTGAAGAATGGTTAAGAAACTCAGCTACTTTACCTTCCAATTTTTCATCTTTATAAAGCATCCAATACGGAAAACATAAATCATTCTTAGAAAATTTTTCACCATTTTCAATCAGATAATCCATCACACTATTGTCATTACCAGCATATCCTATGAATATAGGATGATATTCTGAAAAAATCTTATTTAATGCCTCTTTCCAATTATCGTCTAATTTTTCTACTTCATCAGCTGTATTCGCAGGATTAAACAATAAATCACGATGTATTTTTAAAATTGTTGGTCTATTAAGTTGTTTTGTAACATAGTGTGCCAATGCTTCGTGTCCTATTACTAACGGCATAGTTTGGGTATAATAATTAACTGCATCTTCTATAAGATGATCAAAATTCGTTGTTATAGCAACATTATTCGATACAACATTATCCGATTTTTTAGATAATAAATACGCTAACATAACATACCCTATACTTGGTTTGGCTTTTTCCATTAGCTTTTCAAGATAATTATAACCATCCATAGGCTGTCTTTTAAATCGCTTTTCGTAGTATTGGCTGTAAAAACTATATTTATTTTCTTCAGTTATCCCCTTTTCTTTTTTCCACTTTAAGTAATCTTCTTCATTTCGTGCTAAAAGCTCTTTTTCCCAAATATCTACAAGTTCTTGTCCTGATTTTATTCCCGAAGCTCTTGACGCACCTGCACCTAACACAAAACAAAATTTTCTTGGATGTGGACCACTTGAAACTTCTTTTATCTCATCTATAAATCCTTTTATTGAAAGTTCTTCATAAGCCATAATATAAACACTCTTTTCTTATTGTGTAATTTTATTTTAATGCATATCTTTAATTATTCTACAATAAAACCCAACTTTATTAGACAGAATTTATCATTTATGTATATTATAGAACAAAATAATCACGCTTTCAACATATAATTTTTATTTAATAATTATTTTTTACATAGCTCATTAGGCACAAAAACGGTTGATAAAAGCACATATCGAGCTTTTATCAACCGTTTTATTTTACAACACTCCAAACAAAATAAATCCAACTGTGTTAATCGCAAAGTTTGCAAACATATGAACAAACCAAGATGAATAGATATTATCGTTGCGTTCATTTAGGTAATTAAAAATACAGCCTCCAACAATTAACCACACAAGCAATAAAAACAAAGCACCAATTTCAAACATTCCTATAAGCATACCTACGTGATATATAGCAAACAACGCAGAGCTAAATATGTAAGCTATTTTTCGTGTTGTATATTTTTTCAGGGTCATAAATCCGTAGCCTCTAAAAAAGAACTCCTCTAAAAATGAATTCATAATCGAAATATACAGTGACACATAAATGAAGTTCTTAGCAGTAATACCCATATCAGCTGTTAGACTTGATGTAACATTGGAGAAGTCTATTATATTTCTTGTAAAAAAATAACCTAAAACAATAGCAGTATAAATACCTATTCCAAGCAATAGCGATTTTAAAATACCACCTTTTTTAAAAACAAACAGCTTTTTAAACTCTTTAAAGTCACTTTTATTTCTTACAAAAAACAGCATAGGCAACGCTAAAAAGAATACGATTTTAATTGGTATTTTCACAAAATAGTTCGGGTGTAAAAAAGAATCTACACAGCTAACTAAAATTGAAAAAATAACAACGGATGCAATTATGTACATACTTCTTTTCATAGTACTTCTCACCTAAATTCACCTTAGATTTTTATCAATCCTTATACTTCAAATCTGCAACGCTCCAGCTTGCAAGCACATTGCACATTATTTCTGCCTCTTTTTTAGCCTGTGGTAGGTCGTGATCCAGATAGTTTCCACATTCTTCTTTTTTACTGCCTGGAATTTCTCCCTCAAAATTCTTTATAAATTCGAATGACTCTTTAACAAGCTGTATTACATTTTCAGGTGTAACGCTATCTCTAACTATAAAATAACAGCCTGTTCTGCAACCCATAGGGCCAAAGTAAATTACATCATCTGCATATTTACTGTTACGCACATAGGTAGCAAATAAATGCTCAACGGTATGTAAAGCACCTGTTGCAAGAAAATCATCATTGTTTGGCTTACGCATACGGATATCATAGGTTACTATGTCACCGTCTACTCGTGAGGTATATAAACCCTCTGTAAGTGTGTCGTGATTTATTGTAAAGCTTGCTATCTTTTTCATTGTTTTTCCTCCTGTATTTTTGAATTTTTCTTTTTATTATATATAAACATTAATATAGCCATACTGCAAATTATTGCATAGCCCAGCCAGCTTAGCCAGTCAGGGATTTGACCGAACACAAAAAATCCGAGTGATGCTGAAAAAATAATCTGCGAATAATCATATACCGAAACATCTTTAGCCGATGCGTGGTGATAGGCTGAGGTTATAGTAAATTGACCTCCTGCTGCTGACAAGCCTGCAAGCAATAAGAATACAAGCTGTAGCCACGACATTGGAGTAAAGCTGAAAATCAAAAATGGTAATGTAACTAAGCACGAAAAACCAGAGAAAAAGCATACTATTATCGCACCCTTAACTCCTCTTTGCCCTAACATTCTAACCAATGTATAGGCTAGCCCTGCACACATACCACCACACAAGCCTATTAATGCAGGTATTGTAGCTGTGTTTGCAAAGCTAGGCTTTATAACGCATAAAGCACCCACAAACGCACCACATACTATCAGCATTTGCAAAGGCTTAATTTTTTCTTTTAACAAAAATATACTGAATAATATTGCAAAGAATGGAGACATTTTATTCAGTATAGAAGCATCAGCAAGTGCCAGCTGGTCTATTGCGTAAAAGTTACATAGTATTCCTATTGTTCCAAAGCCTGACCTTAACAGTAGTGGTACAACTGCATTTTTAGGAATATGTATATTGTTTCTCTCTTTTATAAGCACTGCCCCTGCAAAAAAGAAAGCTACAAAATTTCTAAAAAAGCTCTTCTGTACAGACGGCAAATCACCCGAAAGCCTTACAAACATATTCATAAGTGCAAAGAAAAACGCTGATAAAATAATCAGTATTATCCCTTTGTATAAAGGCTTTAGTTTTTTCCATTTATCCAAATTATCACCTAACTTTCTTTTATACTAAACTCTAATAAAAAGTGGACAAGAATTTTACAAGCAGATTTTGTACCAAACGAATACTGACCCACAGCAAGGCTGTCGCCTTGCGAGGACGCAATATGAAGTGTGGTGCAAAATATGCTGTAAAGAAGTCTACTTTTTAATAGAGTTTAGTATTTTAATCGATTTAAAAATCCCTTTGCTTCACTTTGGCTTTTTAGTCCAATCTATATCCCAACCGTCAAGTTCTTTCCAATTAAAGAACTCCTTAAAGTCGTTATAGCATTTTTCACAAATGCAACAGCTCAAGTCGTCTGGTATAAACCACCTTTGATTAGGATTATCATTCACCTTATCCCAACAGAAAATACATTTTTTCAAATGGTCAGCATACTTAGTAAGTTCTTCTTCATCTGTTGGATTTATATATTGATTTTTCAAATACTCAACATCGTTTAATAAACGCCAATCATCTTTTTCAATCATACCTATTTCTCTCCCTCAATCAGCCTCATACCACAGTAGCTACTATAAAGCATTTTTTCTTCGCCGTTGTCAAAGCTGATTTTCAAAATATACTCGTCATTGCTTTCGCTTAAAGCCACTACTGTACCCTCACCAAAGGCTTTATGTAGCACCCTTGAGCCTTCTTCATAGCAATGTGGAATATGTGAAAGCTCCTTTACTGTCAGCTTTAAATCATCACTTGTGAAAAATCCATTTTCATATTCTACATATCTGCCAATCGCTAATGTAAAAACTCTACCATAGCGTTTAACCTTATTTTCACCAACACCATTTACATTAAGAAAATCCGAGAATGTAACAGGACGTTTTACGCACATATCCTGTAATGAAACATTTGAAAAAATAATGTATGAAGGCACACGCTCAATTTCTGCAAGCTCATTTCTAATGCTACGCAGATATTCAAACATCTCATCACTAAAGCTATGGCTTTTATATTCAATCTTCTGTGGATTTTCTGACTTTTCTCTTGCTTTTAGTGTGCTACCCTTTTTAACCTTCATTTTTACGGTTTCTTCACCCTTTAAAACCCCTACCGAGCCTTTACTCAGCTTTATAACCGGGAATTTCTCCTGTGTTCGGTTGGCGTATTCATTTATTACTAAAAAGTCTATTATTTTTTTCACATTTGATTCGGTGTATGATTTCATCAAGCCGTATGTAGATTGCTTATCAAGTCCCCATTCGAGTAATCTTTGGTTTTTGCTTCCTCTTAAAATATCAACAATCATTTTTGTTCCAAAACGCTGATTTGTTTTAGCTACACAGGATAAAATTTTCTGTGCCTCAATTGTTATGTCAATTTCCTCAAACTCTCCTTTGCAGTTTGAGCAATTACCACAGTACTCCTCGTAGGGCTGTCCGAAATATTGCAGAATAAATCCACGCAAGCAATCAGCCGTATTACAATAGGCTGACATTTTGCCTAGTTGCATAAGCTTATGCTCAATAATAATCTCGCACAAGGCTTCGTCCATTTCTTCATTCTCTCGTGTTTTTTCAATAAGAAATCTATTTGTAGCTACATCTTTACCACTATATAAAATAATACACTGTGCGTCATTGCCGTCTCTGCCTGCTCTGCCAGCCTCCTGATAGTAGCTTTCTATATTCTGTGGCATATTGTAATGCACAACATAGCTTACATCAGATTTATCTATACCCATACCAAATGCATTGGTAGCAACTACAACTCTGCAACGGTCGTATATAAAATCCTCTTGGTTTTTCTTACGCTCCTCCATTGGCATACCTGCGTGGTATGGCTTTGCATTTATATCATTTTCGCAAAGCAGGTCGCTTACCTCCTCTACAGCAGAGCGTGTATTACAGTAGACTATACCACAATCATTTTTTCTTTCTTTAATTATGGTTAATAGCTGTGTATTTTTATTTTTTGGGTGTATAACCTGAAAGCTGAGGTTAGGTCTGTCAAAGCCTGTTGTAACTGTATAGGGGGCATCAAGGCTTAATATACGCTCTATATCCTCTTTTACCTGTGGTGTTGCAGTAGCTGTAAAGGCTGAAATTATAGGTCTTTTTCGCAATTCTGCTATAAAATCAACTATCCTTAAATAATCAGGTCTGAAATCCTGCCCCCATTGAGAAATACAATGAGCCTCATCAATAGCAACCATAGATATATCAATACTTCTGCACAAATTAATAAAGCTGTTTGTCAACAGCTTTTCGGGTGCAACATATATAATTTTATAGGCACCCTCTCTTGCTCTTGTCATAGCAATATTTAGCTGTCGCTGAGTAAGATTACTGTTAAGGTAGGCTGCCTTTACACCCATATTAACAAGTGCTTTTACTTGGTCTATCATAAGCGATATAAGTGGAGATATAACAATAGTAACCCCACTAAGCATTAAAGCTGGTATTTGATAGCACACCGACTTACCAGCACCTGTAGGCATAACGCAAAGCACATCTTTACCATTTATTATGTTGTCAATTACCGTCTCCTGTGCTCCACGAAACTCACTGTAACCCCAGTAGCTTTTTAAAATTTCATACTTGTCCATTTTGTTGCACCTAATTATCTTTTGATATTTTTATAGCCAATAATATACTAATAAATTGGGATTTGTCGAGCTTACGCACAAACTAAACAGTACAAACCAGTTACCCTAACATTACTCACTATATACACAATTGGTATGACTAGGTGTGGGGGATTCCATAAGGGGGCTTGACCCCCTTTGGTCGTTCAGTGAGGGGTTTGGGGAGAGGGATCGAAACCTCTCCCCAACAATCTTTGCTTACTTTCTTTTGTAAGAAAGTAAGAGCCTGT
>JAXJUF010000011.1:0-40015 GCA_036309185.1 Acutalibacteraceae bacterium | reverse complement strand
TATTTACACAAATACAGTATGGTAAGAATGTAAATACCTATCTTCCTTGGTCAGAGCAGATACCTGAATATTGTAAGTCGAAAAAGCCTCAGCAGAAGTAATGTGCTGAGGCTTTTATGCGTGCTTGAGTTGACGCTTACAACATTCTTTTGTTATTTCGTCTGTCTACTTGACAGGGGACACTACACTTGATTAGTGAAACAGCCCCTTTTGGGATTTAAAAATACTACCTAGTATTTTTTACTCTCTGATTATTATTTTTTGTATTCTTAAAACATCTATTATTGTAACACTATTAGACATATCAACGTCTGCTGCTTTTGCTTGAGAATCTGTAAACGTATCCATTCCAATTATAAATCTCAACATTCTTATTACATCAACTACGCTTATTTCGCCATCATTGTTTACATCGCCAAGTGTAATATCGTTATATGTATCAACTGCTACATTTAATGAGATTTTGTAATTACCAGATTTTTCAGGAGCTTTTACATTTGTAAGAGTATCCTGTAGGTTATTGGTGCTAATTTCACGTGTGCATACATTAGTGCTATCGTCTACATCTGTAAATGTTACAGTAACAATAAATTCATCCTTCACTGAACGTATTCCTGTAAGTTGATTTCCATTTTCATCAAGTAGATTTGAAATTGAAAGCTCTATGTTTTCTCCTTCATTTACTTCATTGGTTGATGTTACTAATTCACCAGCAAAGCTATCGCTTATTCTGTTTACAATACTACGGTTAGTTATATTTATCTCTTTGTACATATCAAACATATAGTTTTCTGACTTTAGAGTATAGTACACATCATAAGTACCAGCTGATAGTCTTGGTGCACTACTTACATCTATAGCTTCATCAAACAATGTTTCACCTGATTTTTGTATACTCATTGTTGCATTATCGCTATATACATTTGACCATTCTGTGAACAAATTATAAGTAATACCAGCCATATCTTTTGACGCACCTGAAAGAAGTTTAATATTTGATGCTGATTTTACAGGGTTGTACAAATTGTTGTTATTTAGCTTTATTACTTCATCAAAGGTTTCTACACGTTTTGAATTAGTTATAAGCTGTAACTTATATACAACGTTACTGCTTGTAACCAAAACCATATATGCATCGTTACATTTGTTGTATAATGCATAATTATCATCGCTTAGATAGAATAGTGTTTCACCCTTACCATATAAAGAATCATATGGTATTTGCTGATAATAATTTGAGGTGCTATTTTTTATATATAAGTTAGCAATTCTTATATTATTAGTGGATATGCCAACCTTAAAGGTGTTTTGTACCTCTGTATTATCTACCGAGATAGTACCTGCTACTAAACTAGTTACATATACTCCCTTATCGGTATATACAGCTAGCTTATAAGCACTTCTGTTATTATACATATCAAAGTTGTACATAACTGTAATAGTGCCATCTTCATTTGGTGTATGTGTAGAATAAAGATTACCATTTCTATAAACAACAGCTGATGTATTGTTAGCAGAAGTATTTTTTGCGATAACAGTTGAAGAGCTTTCTTTACTGATAACATTAATGTCTATTATTTTCTCGAGTGTTCCTATAGCTTTACCTGCTTTTTCGTATGTAACAACATATTTTATCTTATGATTACCTTCTGATAAGCCCTTAATAGTTGCCCAATACCTGGTATTCTTTTTATATTGAATAACAGAGCTTGAAAGCTTTTGTTCCACATCATCAACATAGCAAGCTACGTTTGTAACATTTTGAGAATCCAAAACGTGTGTATACACAGAAAACTCTCTATCTTCAAGGGCTACAGAATTATCAGTTTCGCCAAAGCTTGGTTCAATATATTCATTGGCTACCATATTTCTTAAAGCCTTGTTATTGGTTAGGTCAGCCTCTTCTAATGATACACATTTATTTGTTAATTCAACAGTAATTGCATTATCTCTTGTTTTTGGTGTCCAAGGAATATCAATTGTTTTTTCAGAGAACATTCCCATCCAGGTATTTGTTTCAGTATATATTACCTCTTCACCGTCTTTAACAACAATATCTACCCAGCCACCTGCAGCATTACGGTTATAAATCTTGCAATGCAGGGTAGTTTCTTCATTTACATAAAATTCAGAGTCTGTATAAATGTTTTCTTCAAAAACAGTGAAATCTGGGTGTATAGTAACATCTGGGTGATTATCCAAATCACCTATATAGTTTACAATAGTATCGTTAGGGTACAATGTAACAATTTGCATATCAGATACTGTTCGGTAATGTGTAGGTGTTGTTGAATATTGAGCCGTAATAGTATTTGTACCGGTCTTCATATTTTTCTTTGTAGGCTGTATAGCAATCATAGAAAGCTGTGCGTGACCATTATTTGTAACAGTGCCTACATGTTGTCCGTTCATAAAATAAGCTGTGGACATATTATCATCGTTTGCTGCCTCATCTCCGGCTGCCAAACGGCTGCTAATAACAACTTTACCTCTTCCGTAACCTCCTCCTGCTCGAAAAGTAATACCTGCTACCTTCTCTACAATACTTATTTCTTTTGTTGGAGTGTATGAAACGCTTTTTTCAGCTTTTGCTCTTATCAAGCAACGCAATTCATAGCTACACTTCCTATTAAATGAAATATTCCATTTAGGAGTAGAAGTATATTCTCCATAGTCAAACCATAAAGGACAATCTTCAGGCTTGTACTGAAGCTTATACTCAAATTTATTGCTAGTGGTTAAAGGTTTATTGCCTTGTTGAAGCCAGACTTTTATATTTTCAAATGGTCTAGCACTTGCTATACCCAATTTGCTATCTTTGTCTGTTTTTATAGTGATTTTATTATTTACACCCAGTGATGGATTTCCTTTTGGTGATGTAGGTGATGTTGGCTGCTCTGGTTCCATCGGTTCATCTGGATCTGTTGGATCATCTGGATCGTCTGGATCATCTGGATCGTCTGGATCTGTTGGAGTTGTAGGATCTGTAGGGTCTTCTTCAGGATAGTCATCTGAAGGCCAAGGGTAATCGTACGGATTATTATAATCACCTTTCATTGCTTGGGCATTAGTACATTGATTACGCTTATTATTAGTAGTGTTTTGGCCACCTTCTCCACCAACACCATCTCCAATACCTGCTAAATTTTCATAATAAGCTAAAGTATACTCTGTTAATCCTGAAAAAATTGCAGTTGCAAGCAGCATTCCAAGTCCAACGACCAATCCCAATCCTCCAGTAAGCGTACAAGCAAGAACTATACCAGCAACAGGATTCATTATTGCCCAAAAATCTTTTTGATCACATAAAAACGAATAATGTGCTTTTTGACTCTCAGTCAAGTTTGGTGATTGATGAACCGCAGCTTCGTTTTTGTGATTGTCACGGTTCATTACCTTATCAACACCATCTGCTAAATCTTTAATTCCAGATAATGTTCCAACAACTTCTCCTGGAATTTTAGTAACTGCTTCAATTACAGTATCTCTAGCTTGACTAGATACATTTTCACTAAAACTTTCGCTAAAACCATCAGTAAATTTATCAAACAGCTCTGAAGTTTGATTTCTTGCTTTAGGTTTATTATTTTGTTCATAATAATTTATCAGATCATTAATTTCTTTCTCTGATGTTCCTACAAACTCTTTTAGCTCATCATAGCTGATGTATATTTTAGTTTTACTAACAATATCATCGCCTTCTTGATAATATTGTTCATCTATTATATCACCATGTTTTAAGCCATTACCAGCATAGCTTTGAATATTATATGTAGTTTCAATACTAGCTATTTCTTTAGCTGTATTTTTATCTATACACGGTATAGATAAACTTAGTTTACAGTCAATATTATTTCTTGTGCTGTTATTAACAAATTTTGAAGTATCAGCTACAGTAGATACATCAGCAGTAAGATTATAATATTTTTTCTCTCCCTTTTGGTAAGCTACAAGCTCGCCCATTGTAATAGAGTGAATTTCTTTGCCTTCGGTATCAATAGTAACAGCAAAGGTTTGTTGCTTACCTGCAGCACTTACTACAATGTTACCTTTAACCAAGCTTACATTGTTATTTTTTAATGCTGTATAGTTAGGAGTTACTTTAATGTTTAATGTTTCACCATTTTTTACAGGTATATCTGAAACTGTTGGGTTTAGCATTACATAGTCAGCAAGGTTATTGTCTGCTGTAATAGAAACACAGCTTAGATCATCTCCCTGATTTACAAGCATAAAGTTTTGCTCTAATGTGTCAGTATTGGTAGAAATTAAATCACAGGCAAAGTTTAGCTCTGCTTCTTTAAAATTAATAACTACATTTGTTTCTGTGTCTAATATATAGTTAGAACCCTCAACTATGTAAGACTTTACAGGAAGAGTATAGCTGTTTTTACCAACCTTTTGTGCAAATACAGTAAGCTTTACCTGTACACTTGAGCCTGCTGTTATAAGTGTAGGCTGATCTGGTGAGCCTGCACCTACAAAGCCTAGGAAAATGTCGTCATAATCATTGGCGATATCCAAGATAACTTCAACATCATTTGCTCCTGTATTTTTAACTGTTACATATCCGGTTTGATCAAAATCTCGATCCATTTCAAACTCAACATCTGTTATTTCCAGCTGATTGATATGTTCTTCTGGTTCTTCAAAAGCAGACTTTAAAACATTTAACAGTGCATCTGATGTAGCTTCTGCTTTAACTTTTCTACTATTTTCAATTTCCTCTGCTGATGCAATTGTTGGTGTAACAATACCAACAAACAACGTGAGAGTTAATATTAAAGAGAGTAATCTTAAACTTAATTTATATTTCATCGCTTTCTCTTTCTCCTTATCCTACATAAATATTCAAATATGTTTCTGCAGTAGCACCTACGCTGTCGGTAGCTATTACTCTTACCTTGTATGTACCCTTAGCTTCAAATGTAGCCATAGCAACACTTGAAGAACCGTCAATTCTATACCATACATTAGAGCCTTCCATACAATAGCTATACTTAAATGATTTGTAACGTGCACCATCACCACCTGTACCACCATCTGTACCACCAGCAGTATCACAAATAATTACAGTGCTTGAGCCTGCTGTTATATAATCTGGCAATGCAGAAGCAAACACCTGTAAATCTTCATTTACAGTAACTGTTGTAGTTGCAGTTTTTTCTATTCCTTCGCTGTTTTTAGCAGTTACTCTTACTTCATACACACCACTGTCAGCAAAATTAGCGTTAAGTGTTTTATTATCGCTAAATTCCTGAACTGTAGTCCAGCTTGAATTATTTTTATTTCTATACTCATATTTAAAGGTATAGGTATCATCCTTATATGTATCTATTAATTCTGGACTAATATTTACTGTAATGTTTCTGGTAGTGCTATAATTTTGGCTAAATTTAACACCATAATACATTACATTCATTGTACGGGTAGTTTTAATTTCTTTTCCACTACTGTCTTTTGCATAAACATTAACATAGTATGTTCCTTCTGATGTTGGTGTATATTCAAGATGATTATTTTCATTATAATCCTGCACAACTGTTTCAGTTGTAGCGTTTGATTTTTTTATTGTGAACTTGTATGTATATTCACCATTGCCGTTACCTGCTTCAGCCCAGAAGACACAAGGCTGATTTACATTAGCTCCGTAAGGTGCTGATAGATCGCAATAAAATACAGGGTCAACTGGCTTGGTTACATTTAGGTTCATAATATTCTGATCTGCATTTGTACCTACATTAACAAATGTACCTGTTGAATCTTTTGCTGTTACCCTTATGCTATAGCTACCCTCTGCCGAGAACTTAAATTTAATTTCGTTATATGAAACATAGTTTGTATAAACAAGTGGTTGCCACTCGCCATTATTTCTACTGTATTCATACAAATATTTTACCTCTCCAAAGCCACCTGTTACATTAACCTTAGCTGTAACCTCTGTACCAGGTTCTACAATGCTATTAGACAGAGAATAAGTCATTCTCATTTTCTTAGGAGTAATTAGTACACTGTCTGAAACAGTAGTATCTCCATTTTTGTCCTTAGCTATAGCTCGTACTTCAAATGCACCAGCAAACTTTGCGTGCTCATCAGGCACTGCAGATGTTTTTCCAACAAATTCAGCACTTGAAAGTGGACTATAATCCTGCAAGGTGTTCCATGTTGAAGAAATAACCTCTTTATATTCGAATTTATATTCAACATCATTTCCCTCGGCAAGAAAACCTCTGGCTTCGGCATTAATTACTGTAGTTTCTCCTATTTCAGGAGTCTTATTTTCTACAGTCAAATCTATATACATACCCTTTACAGTTACTTCTTTTTCAACTGTAACACTGTTACCTACAGCATCGGTTACAGTTGCTCTTATAGTAAATGTACCAGCTTGTAGTAGCTTTAATGTAGCTATGCTGTTTTCAGACTCTTGTATAGTATTCCACTGTGCATTTTCGCCAACCTTATACTGGAATTTGTATTTAACATTATTTCCAAAGCTAGTTGCTGTTGCACCAATATCAATAGTATCTCCAGCTAAAGCATTTGTTACAGTATTTATTACTACAGCAGGCTCTTTAACTTTATAGGTTTGTGTATTTGATATAACTAAACTACTATCCTCGGTGCTTTTAGCTGTTACCTTAACAACATACTCGCCTGAAGTGGCAAATTTAATTTTTTGTGATTGTTCATATGTATAATCACTTAGCGTTGTCCAGCTTTGGTCACCTGATTTTTTATATTCATATTTATATTTAAATTCTTTATAGGTAGTTTTATCAATACTAGCCTTAATGGTAAATTCCTGATTTTTTGTATCTGTAATGCCTTCTGATTTAATTACTACAGTTGGTGTAGCAATATTAAAGGTTAAGGTTTTCTCAGCAATATTTCCTGAACTATCTTTAATAGTAACTCTTAACTCGTGTGCTCCTATCTTATTAAAGCGTATGTTAACATTTTGCTTTTCTTTGCTGTAATCACTTAGAACACTCCAGTTTTCGTCTTCTGGTGCTTTGTATTCAAATTTATATTCCTTGTTTACGTCAAAGTTTGTACCTGTTGCAACAACATTTATACTTTCTCCGTAAACAGGCTTTGTGTTTGCTGGTCTTATATTTACTCTAGGTGCAATTACATCAACCTCTGTAGTAGCTGTTGCAGTATCTCCCTTATCGTCGGTAACAATAGCACGTACTTTAAATGTACCATCTTCTTCAAAATAATATGAAAGCTGTGATAGGTTGTCTGGGTTGTCTATTTCTGTCCACTTTTCTTGGGTAGTTCCTACAAGCTCTTTGTTTATGTATTCAAACTTGTATTTGTACGCTCCTATACCATTGCTTGCTGTTGTAGAAATAGTATATATAGCTGCACCTGTTCGCTTAGCAGAAATATTATTAGATACAGGTCTATAGATAGTATATTTTCCAGAAATATGTCCACCATACTCACCCATACCATATATTTCCATAGTTGCTGTGCCTGTACTTACATTATTACTATAAAATGCCTTATAGTCAGTATCCTTTACCAAAACAGCACCGGTTTCTGGGTTAGTTATAGTTAGGTTAGCGTATGTATAGTTGCCTGTAAATTTTACATAGCTATCATATTCAACAGTACAGTTATTTAAGTTTGTACGTGTATCTACCATTGTTTCATAAGGAATAGATCTACCCTTAAAATATGTTTCAAGGTATGAGCCTTCGATAACATACGCCTTGAAAATTGTTTTATCAATATTATAAAAAGAACTACTTCCTACCGAGAACACATTACCATATTCTTTAATTGAGGTTAATTTTTTCGCATCTCTAAAAGCATAATCACTAATTGTATTAACTGTATCTGGAATAACAAAATCTCCAGCTTTTTGTGCAGGATACTTCATTAGGGTTGTAATGTCTTTGTTAAACAACACACCATTGTATGAAGCGTATGTAGTGTTTTCGTCTGCAACTGTTATAGACTCTAACGCTGTACAGCCTGTTAAATCATAAGGGAAGCTAGTTACTCCTCTTCCAATTTTTACATCTTTCAATGCACTGCAACCATAAAACGCATTATAATTAACACTGGTTACTGAATCTGGTATTTCTATACTTTCAAGGGAACTACAGTACTCAAAAGCCCAACTACCTATAGTTTTCAAGCCACTTCCTAGCTTTACTGATTTTAATGAGCTACAATTATAAAATCCTTGATAACCTATAGTTGTTAAAGTATCAGGTAAAACCACAGCTGTTAACTTATTACAACCACAAAATCCGTAATCGCCAATAGAGGTTAATGATTTACCAAAGTCAACACTTTCAAGAGAGGTACAACCTGAAAAAGCACTCTCACCTATGGTTTCTGTATTTATACCCAGCTTAACACTTTTTAATGCTGAACAATTTATAAAGGCTTGATAAGAAATAGTTTTCAAATTATCGCCAAACTCCACTGAGGTTAGAGCTTTACAGCCTATAAAGCCGTAATTTTCAATAGTTGTTAAAGCCTTACTCATTGTTATTGCTGTAAGTGCTTTACAATCCTCAAATGCATAGGTTCCAACAGTAACAACAGTATCAGGCATTTTATATTCGCCTGATTTTGCCTCTGGACAGCATATAAGTTTAGTCATTTCTTTATTAAACAAAACACCATCTATTGATGCAAATGCAGTATTTTCACCTGAAACATTTATACTTGTTAGTGCAGGGTTGTAATCCAGAACATTTTCTTGAAGTGTTGTTACTCCACTACCAACATTAAAGGTAGTTAGTTTATCGCAATATGAAAAAGGCTTTCCGTTAAGAGCTGTTACGCTGTCTGGTATATTAACAACTGTAAGCTCATCACAGTTAGCAAAAGCATAATGATCTATTCTTGTTACCTTACTGTTAAATTTAATATTAGATAAAGCAAAACAGCAATTAAATGCACCTTCACTAATAGTTTCTACATTTTCAGGTATAGTAATTTCTTTTAATGCTTGGCAATTATAAGCAAAGTAGTATGGAATATTTTTTATTCCTGTGCCTAACGTTATTGTTTCTAAGCCGTAACAATACTGAAAAGCCCAACTTCCTAAAGTTGTAACAGAATCAGGTATATCAACAGATTTTAAAGAAGTACAATATTCAAAAGCAGCATTTTCAATTGTAGTAAGATTATTACTCAATTTTACACTTGCTAATTTATTACAATCATAAAAAGCATATTGCTTTATCACCGTTACTGTATTAGGTAATTCAAGTGCCTCTAGACTATTGCAACCGTAAAAACAATATTGATCAATACCGGTTAGCTTTTTACCTAGATCAATACTTTTTAGTGCTGTGCAACCTCTAAAAGCATATTCACCTAAAACCTCTACCTTGTCACCAATGTCTACGCTTGTTATCTTTGTACAATGGTCAAAAGCATATTTTTCAATAGAAACAATATTATTTGTAAGGGTTACACTTGGGAGTTTCTGACAATATGAAAAAGCATATTCGCCAATTGATGTAACACTATCAGGCAATACATAGTCTTTTTCATAGCCTCTTCCCACTCTGATAAGTTTAGTTAAATCTTTACTATACAAACAACCATCTATTGTCGCATAATGTACGCTGTCTTTTGAGGCAACTATATTAACAAGGTTCGCAGAATCAGTAATAGTATGTACGGTAAAATTACTAACTTCTTTACCTAGGTTTAAAGTAACAAGCTTGCTACAATTACCCCAAGTATAGTTTCCAACCTTTATTATTGTATCTGGAATAGTAAATTCTGTAAAACCATCACAATTAGCAAAGGCGTAGTCACCTATCTCCTTTACCCCTGTACCCCAATTTATATTTACCAAGTTGTCACAACTGTCAAAGGCATAACTTCCTATAAATTCAATATTATCCGGAATATCAATAGTTGATATTGCAGTATATCTAAATGTATTAGTTGGAAGTTTTGTTATACTTTCACAGATTTTTCCCGAAGATAACCCATAGCATTGATAAAAAACACCGTTTCCTAATGTAGTTATTGAATTTGGTAGTACTATAGATTCTAGCTTGTAATTACGTATAAATGCGTACTCGCCTATTGTTTTTATTCCTTCACCTAAATCAACAGTAGCTAGGTTTTCACAATTCTCAAAGGCTCGCACACCAATAGATATACAGCTATCAGGAATTGTTATAGATGTTAATCCATAACAATTCTCAAAGGCATATTGTTCTATTTGTTCTAACCCTTCATTAAAATTGATAGTTGTTAGTTTGCTACAGTAATAAAAAGCATAGCTTGAAATTTTTTTAACTGTACTAGGCAATGTAACTGATGTAATGTTACGGTTATTATAAAAAGCACTTCCACCAATTTCAACAACCGAATAACCGTTAAAATCCTCAGGAATAACAACCTCTTTAGCTGTACCTGTATAACCTTTGATAACAACCTCATCGTTATCATTTAGTTCATATTCAAAATCGTAAATGCTTGTTTCAGTTACACCTGATTTTTCAGGAACAGATGAAGTGTCTTTGTCTTTAGAAACAACTATTGGTGATTGTAACACGCTTGTATCAGTAGCATTTGACGATTGTAACACACCTGTAGCATTAGCCTTTTCCTTAGTTAAACCTTCTACAACAGAGCTTTGAGTTGATACATTGTTGTTTTGGGTACTTTCTTTTGTATCAGTACTTTTGCTGTTGTCACTTATTTGCACAACGTTTGAGCTTTCGTTAACAGCTTGTGTATCTGTTGTGTTGTTTGTGTCTGGAGCTTCTTCCACAGGCTTATTAGATAAATTTTTCTTTTCTACCTGCAAAGCTGTGTTATCGTCTTGTAACTCAGGTTGCATTGCCATTTGAGCATAATCGCAACCTACACCTAAAGCAATTGTAGCTGAAAGCACTACACCTAATGTTACTTTAGATGCCAGCTTTGGCATATCTTTTTTTGAATTTTTAATATTGTCCATATTTTCCTCCTATAAAATAATTTTAACATTGAGTAATGTACCCAGAAAAAATTCACCAATATTCATTAGTTGATAATAATAAACATACTTATTTTTAATGTATTATAATAAAATTTAATCAATCAAATCTAAATATAAGTACACAAATACCCTATATGGCAAATTTAAACATTTTAATTTTAACATTTAACAACAAATTTTTCAAGTTTTTAGTGTTATATGGTGTTTTTCTGTATTTGGTAGACGGTAAAATGAAATCTGACAGTAAAAAACAAAAGAAAAGTCATAGTGAAAATGGTATAATTAAAGTACGAACAAAAATATAACCAAAGGAGATTCACTATGACTTTAGAGCATTTACTACAGAAAGAAAAAAATTCAAGCACTTAACAATAGTCCAAAGAGGTCAAATAGAAACATTATTAAAAATAGGTGTTAGTAAAGTGCAAATAGCAAAATAAGTTGGAATAGCCCACTCTACATTATATGCTGAATTATCGTAGAACAGTTGGATAGCAATTTAAATGTGCGTAAAAAGTATTTCGCAGAAACGGGACAGATAGTATACGAAAAAACATCGAGAAAACAGCCAAAAATCTTACAAACTAGCAAAAGCATTTAAATTCATCGAACATACAGAAAAAGAGATATTAGAGAAGAAATTATCTCCAGATGCTGTATGTGGTTATGCAAAAAAGAACAATCTATTCGAAAATATGGTTTGTACTAAAACCTTATACAACTATATAGAGCTTGCTCTGGTTAAAATAAAAAATATCGATTTACCATTAAGGGTAAAAATTAAACGAAAATCAAGAAAAAACAGAAAGAATAGACGCATATTAGGCGAAAGCATTGAAAATCGTCCTAGCATTATAAACGAGAGAAAAGAGTTTGCTCACTGGGAAACTGACACAGTTGTTGGAGTAAAAGAAAGTGCACCAGTTTTTCTAACTCTTGATGAAAAGGTGACTAGACAAAGGATCATTGTTAAAATTTCATTTCGTTCAGCTTCAGCTGTTAATGCTGGTATGGATAAAATTATTCAACAGTATGGTGGTTTAGAACCTAAAATTTTTCAAATCTATTACCAGCGATAACGATAGTGAGTTAACTTCACTTGAAAAGAGTGTACCTTTTGCTGATGGTTATTATACTCATCCTTATTCATCATTTGAGAATGGAACAAACGAAAAGCAAAATTCTTTGCTTCGATGTTTCTGACGAAGCTATATTAAAAGTACAGGATCAGATTAATAACTTACCTAGAAAAATCTTTGATTATTCATCTTCAAATGACTTGTTTTCTGAGTTCGTGTTCAATTTGTTATTGCAATTTAAGAATTTTTCTTTTTTTGAATATTTGCTGAAACCTTTAGCATTAGTTTTTCGGGTGTAAATCTTAAAAGAAATGTACCTATTTTCATTAATGTTCCTGGTACAATGCTAAGCTTTCCTTTTTCAGCTTTATCTATTGCATATTTTGCTACATCTATACTTTTAAGTCCTGGTATAGCAAAATTAGCATTTGCCACTTTATTAAACTCTGTAGCTACAGGACCTGGACATAAACAAGATATTTTTACCTTTGAATTTTTTTCTTTTAGTTCCTGATAAATTGCTTGTGTTATTATACGTACATAATTTTTAGTTGCGTAATATGTACCCATATATGGTCCTGCCATATATGCTGCTGATGAAGCTACATTTAAGATAATTCCACTGTTACGATTAACAAAATCCTTTAAAAACAGCTTTGTTAAAATATGTACTGCTGTAATATTTGTTCTTATCATTTCAAGCTCAATGTCAAGGTCTGCTGTAAGAAATTCTCCACACAAACCAAAGCCAGCATTATTTATGAGAAAATCAATTTCTTTTGGATTTACTGAATTATATAATTCAATACAGCTTTCTTCTTTTGAAAGGTCAGCCTGTATAACCTGAACATCAACATTAGTAATACTTTCTTTAAGTTGATTTAATCTATCTATTCTGCGTGCAACCAAGATAAGGTCGTAGCCCTTTTCTGCAAGAATAATCGCCATATCCTTTCCAATACCTGAGCTTGCACCTGTTATTAAAGCTTTCATTTTACTCTACCTCTCCCTTATTCCAATTTAAAAATCTGTTTGTCTCTAATTCGAGCAATTTAGTTGCTACACTGTCATCATAATTATAACCTATTATATCAGTAGCAATTTGTTTCAGTTTGTCATTTGCGTTTTTTACAGCAAATGATTTATCTGCAACGTTAAACATAGGGATATCATTTAATGAATCACCAAAAACAATTAATTCATCACAGCCAAGTAGTGATTTTAGCCTTTGTGAAGCATTTGCTTTGCTTGCTTCTTTTGGCATAATCTCACACCAATATTCCTGTCGATATATCTACTGTTGGAAAAATATATTAAAGCTCATATCTTCTTTTATATCTGTATATACAGGGTATAAATCCTCGTAGCTTTCTATAAATGTAATATAGAAAATATCTCCACATAAGGATTTATCCAGAGAATCTACAGGAGTAAGACGTTTATCGTTTGCTCTGGTTGAAAGATAATATTTAAAGCCATCGCTAAGCGTGCTGTTATTATTCCAAAGAATTTTTTCTTCACCATTTATTAGTGTGTATACAAGTGGGGTTAAACCTGATTTTTTAGTTATAGCTATTAGCTTTAAAATTTCATCTTTTTTAAATAAGGTTTTCTGTACAAAGCTGTTTTGTAAGGGATCATAAATAAAACCACCGTTGTAAATTATAACAGGAATTTTTATATCAAGTCCCTTTGTTACAATAGAAGATGAATTATATGATCTTGCTGTTGCGTAAGAAAATAATCCCCCATTCTTTATAAATGTATTGATTATATTTAAACTCTTTTCAGATGTAACACTTTCTTTATTTAATAATGTTCCGTCTAAATCTGTTAAATATAGTGTTTTCATTTACAACACGCCTTTATTTATAAAATTCATACCATTTGGCATATTCAGTAAAACCTCTGCTATATTGCAGAGGTTTTACGCTAAATATTATTATTTTTTAAAAAAATTAACAATACCAATTACAAAGAAAATTATTGTAATTACAGGTAATACATAAGTAATATATCCACGCATCCATTTCTGAACCTTTAAACCCTTTCCTTGGTTTGCTTCAGCAACGAATTTGTCCCATCCCCAACCTTTCTTGTTTACACAGAATAGTAGGAATACTAATGAACCAATTGGTAGTAGAAGATTACTTACTATAAAGTCCTCTAAATCCATAATATTTGTTCCCTCTCCAAATGGAGTTATATTGCTTAATACATTAAAGCCAAGTAAGCAAGGTAGTGACAATACGAAAATAAGTACGCAGTTTATTAAGCAGGCTTTCTTTTTACTGCAATTAAATAAATCAGTAAAGCAGGAAATTATATTCTCAAACACTGCAAGTACAGTTGAAAATGCAGCAAATGTCATAAACATAAAGAAAAAGCTACCCCATATTCTTCCGTACTGCATATTGTTAAAAATATTTGGTAGAGTAACAAATATAAGGCTTGGACCACTATCAGGCTGAACATCATACGCAAAGCAAGCAGGGAATATTATTAAGCCTGATGTTACAGCAACAAAAGTATCAAGCAATGCAACATTTACCGATTCACCAAGAAGTGAACGTTCCTTGCCTATAAAACTGCCAAATATAGCCATTGAACCCATACCTAGGCTAAGAGTGAAAAAAGCCTGATTCATAGCAGCAACAATCACATTAAAAATTCCTATTTCTTTCATTTTATTGAAATCTGGCTTCAAATAAAATGAAAGACCCTCTGAGCCACCTGGTAAGAAAATACTATTAATTGCAAGCACCACCATAATAGCAAGCAAGGCAATCATCATATATTTTGTTACTCTTTCAAGACCATTTTGCAAGCTAAAAGAACAAACAAAAAAACCTACTACAACTATTATTCCCATATAGAATATCATACTTGCAGGGTTTGAAAGCATATTAGTAAATTCTGCTCCTACCTGCTGAGGAGATAGCCCTTGATAATCACCTTTAAGCATAGATACAAAATAACTAAGCATCCAGCCTGCAACAGTTGTGTAGAACATCATAAGTAAGTAATTACCTATCATTGCAGCATAGCCATGATATTTCCATTTACTACCTTTTGGTGCAAGCTCATCATAAATTTTTACAGGACTTTTTTGGCTTGCTCTTCCCAATGAAAACTCTATAGTCATTACAGGTACGCCAATAATAATAAGGAAAAACAGATAAAACAGTACAAAAAAGCCTCCTCCGTTTTCACCTGTTATATATGGGAACTTCCAAACATTACCTACACCGATAGCACATCCGGCACTAAGTAAAATAAAACCAAGGCGGCTTCCCAATTGTTCTCTCTTCATAGATTTTACACCTCTCAATTTATTTATTAGGTTGAATAAATACAAGAATAATGAACCAATTATTCGCAATCAGTCAATAAATTATATCAAATATATGAAAAAAATACAATGATTTTCATAAAAAAACAGGTAACAGCAAAATTTCTGTTACCTGTTATAGATAAAGTTATTTATGGCTTTTGATTTCTTCTTGGTCTGCGTACAGAAGACTCATTACCACGCTTTAGATCAGAGAACTTTTCTTCGCTTGTTTGTTTAAACTTAGACATAAGATCCTCAAAGCTGGCATTCTCGTTTTTACGTGAGCTTTGCCATTCAAAGTTACCTGGACTTGTTACTGGTGGTGCAGCCTGACGAGGTTTATTGTCATAACGTCTATTATTACGGAAATTCCTGTTATCCTTTCCGTTTTCAGAATTTTCATTATTATAACGCTCCTTACGGTCACGTCTATCATTTCTGTCGTTTTTATTTTGGCTGTCCATAGCCTTTTTTATAGAAAGACTAATCTTTCCATTTTCACCAATAGAAAGAACCTTAACCTTTACAACCTGACCCTCTGACAAGTGATCACTAATTTTATTAACATATGTAGGTGCAACCTCTGAAATATGTACCATACCTGACTTGCCATCTGGTAAATCAACAAATGCACCAAAATCTGTAATTCCTGTAACTTTGCCTTCTAAAATGTTTCCAACTTCAACTGCCATTAAAGTAATGTCCCCCTAAAAATATAAATTAAACTAAAAATGCCTATAGCACTATTGTTATTCTCCAGAAATATTTATAAAAATTCGTTCATCCTTGTATGCATAGTCAAGGTCTTCTCGGGCTGTTTTTTCGATATACGCCGCATTTTCACTCTTACTTGAATTTAATATATCATTAATTTCTTCGTTTTTTACCTCTTCTATTATAATCTGATTATTAATTTCTTCTAGCTCTGCTGTTCTTTTATTTATAATTGAATTTTGTGATATTAAAGAAACAACAGCATATGAAACCAATGCAATTGTTGTTAAGTAAATAATTAAATCTATTCGTTTAACTTGTTTTCTCTTTTTTTTCTTTCTTCTTGTTGTTTTTGGGATTGTTGAGATTTCAACCTCTTTAAGTTTCATTATATTACCTCTTTTTTAGATCTTTAGTAAATCTAAATACACTTTTTAATATTATACAATAATTTTCTCCTTTTTGGCAAGGTGTTTCTTTAGAGTTTTTAAAGAATGGTATTTTAGCCAACAAAACATCAATAATTCTCTTACTTATTGTTGATATCGCATTTTTGATATTTCTGCATAATTTCACAATTTTTCTAATACAAAAACGAAGAAATAAAAACAGCTTTCCTGTAAGAAGTCCTATAGTATATCTAAATATTAAAAAACCAAAAAGCTCACCTACAAGTATAAAAAAACGAATCTCACCTTTATTGTAGCATAAAGAAAAAAAGAACGACAAAAAGGCAACAATACCCATAAATAAAATATCCTGTATAAAAATTGCTATTGTGCTATTAACTCCCATATATCTTAAAAATCTAAACAGCTCGTTAATAACACCTATTATCAACCCACATAAAATAGCCATAAAAAAAACAGAAACCTGCTCTGTAATGAAAAATTGCATTAGCTACACCCTTATCTGAACAGCTTGTTGAAAAATCCACTGCTTTGCTTGTTTTGAGTATATATTATTGCTTCGATATCCCCGTCAATATCAACTTCATTACTTTCCAGATTAAGCTTACTTATATGTAGCCTTGAGCCACGTAGATTAATTTCTCCGTAATCAGTATACAAAACTACTGCTTGTTCATCAAAGCTACCCATATCCTTTATACCTGTAAAGGATATGGATGCTCTGTTTTCTATTATAACACTGTGTGGTATTTTAGGCCTTTGCTTATCTTCGTGCATATATTATCCCACCCTATATTATTATAGTATAATATATGCGACATTTATTTTTATTATGAAAGTTATTCTATCACCTTATACATAAGTCCGGCATCTTCTTTTTTAGCATATTCATTTATCTGTGTTATTTCTGCCTTAAAAGGTTTTGCTCCCATCTGTATTTCAAGTATATCTCCTACCTTAACTGCATAAGAGGCTCTTTGTGGTTTTCCGTTTACAAGTACTCTTTCTGCATCACACGCTTCGTTAGCGATTGTTCTTCTTTTAATTATTCTTGATACCTTTAAAAATTTATCTAATCTCATAATTTATCTCCTTAATTTTAAAAAAATATAACCGACTCTCGGGCGAAAGTCGGTTAAAATGGCATAAAATTACTTATTCACAGCCTCTTTAAAGTTTCTGCCAGCCTTAAAAGCAGGTACTTTAGAAGCAGGGATAACAATTTCTGTTTTTGTTCTTGGGTTTAAACCTGTTCTTTCGCTACGCTGACGCTGTTCAAAAGTACCAAATCCAACTAGCTGTACCTTATCACCAGCAACAACAGCTTCTACAATAGAGTCTAGTAGAGCTGATACAGCCTTTTCAGCATCCTTCTTTGTTAGTTCGCTTTTCTCTGCAACCTTTGCAATAAGTTCTGTTTTGTTCATTTTTAAAATCCTCCAAGTATAAAATTAATCATTCATTTTCTTAGCCTTTTCCCAAAGCTCATCTAAAGCTTCAAGAGAAGTCTCGTTAATTTTTATATTTTCTTCATTTGCAAGCCTTTCCATTTTTGAAAAACGAGAAATGAATTTTTCACAAGCATTATACAAAGCCTTTTCAGCATCTACCTTTACAAAGCGTGATACATTAACAGCTGAAAACAATACATCGCCAAGCTCTTCTTCGATATGGTCACTATTGCCCTCTTGAATTGCCTCTTTAAGCTCTTCGATCTCTTCTGTTAATTTATCAGTAGCACCATTTACGTTATCCCAATCAAAGCCAACCTTTGCAGCCTTTTGTTGTATTTTCTGACTACGCATAAGTGATGGTAATGAACGAGAAATACCGTTAAGCACCTCTGACTGTGTATTCTGAGATTTTGTTTTCATCTTTATTGCATCCCAGTTTTTCAACACCTGCTCAGTTGTATCTGCTTTAACATCTGAAAAAACATGAGGATGACGGATTATCATTTTTTTACAAACACCGTCAGCTACATCATCAATATTAAATGAGCTTTGCTCTTCTTCAATAATTGAATGGAATACAACCTGTAATAGTACATCGCCAAGCTCTTCCTTTAACAGCTCTGTATCCTCTTTATCAATAGCTTCAATAACCTCATAGGTTTCTTCAATAAGGTTTTGACGAATAGAATGATGAGTTTGCTCAATATCCCATGGACAGCCACCTGGAGAACGAAGCTTTCTTATAACTTCAACTAAATCGTATACATTATAATTATCTTTCTCTTTAAATTCCATAATTTCTACTCCTTACAAGCGACTATACTACATTTTACCTTAAAAGCCTACATTTTGCAAGTATTTTTCCTATTTTATTTCCACCAGGCATTTCCTGTAAATCCTCTTCTGTAATACCTTTAAATAATAGAAGTGCAAGTGTATATATAATTACTGCAACTATTACAGAAGGTATTACAGTAAATCTGCCACCTGATTTTAAAATATAATTTGAAATCAAATAATTACTTCCAAACGCAGATACACCACAGCAAATTGCTGCAAATAATGGCTTTAGTAATATTTTATTAAAGTCAGGCACAACTCCTGTTTCCTTTGCTATTATATATATTCCTACAATAGAAACAAATAAATATGCTACTAATGAACCAACAGCAGCTCCCTGAATATTAATTGATGGTATACCTACAAGAATATAGTTGATTACAATTTTAATTATCATACCAACTGTATAAAGCTTTAGAGGCATATCTACTCTTCCTATAGCCTGTAGCATACTACAAATTGGTGTACTTGTAGCTATAAGTATACTTGATATACCCATTACCTGTAGTACAGCTGTAGCTATTACTACTTCATCTCTTACACCAAATAAAAGAGTAAGCAATGGCTGTGCAAGCACTGATAGTCCAATACCTGCTGGTAGAGTTACAAGCAGTGTAAGCTTTAGTATTGTATTTATGTTCTTTTTAATAAGTGTCTTATCCTTAACTGTCCACGCTGATGTTAAAGCTGGCATAGCACTTTGACCAAAAGCCTGAGTTACAGCTGTAACAAGCATTAAAAAGGTTAGGGCGTATCCGTAACAGCCAAATAGATAAACCTGTATGCTGTATTCGCCTGATACATTAAGGGCAAATTTGTCTGGCTCTAAAAAGCTATATAAGCTCTGTAGGATATGACCGTTACCGGTTTCCATTATATTTACTATTCTATTCTGTACAAGAATTGAGTCGATTGTACTTGCTATACTCATTACAAATGAACCTAAGCCTATAGGTATAGCTGTAAGAGCAAGCTTTTTAAATAGCTCTTTGTTAGATTTAGCCTCTGGAGAGTCTGCAAGCTGTTGCTTTGTAATTCCACCCTTAGCTAGCTTGTATTTTATCATCAAAAATAAAAATGCACAGAAAGAACCAAATGAGATACCTACAAATGCTGCTGAAACAGTGTAGGAAGCAAGGGTGTTATTAAACATTGTTTCGTCAGCCATTATTTTGCCGAACACTGTACCACTTTGTTGATACTCTGCTGTTGCGAAAAAGTTGACAGCATAAGCAAGTGAAAAGCCCACCAATAATTTTCCTGCTGACTCTATAATCTCTGAAATGGCAGTTGGCACCATATATCGCATACCCTCAAAATATCCACGGTATATTGACATAAGACAACCAAAAAATACAATTGGTGAAAGTGCTATAACAGGCAATTGTACTGCTGAATTACCAATCATTCTTGAGAATGTACCACTTAATGCTATCATAAGTAAGCAACATACAGCACCTGTGGTAACAAAAAATGGAATGGATAATTTATGCAATTTTCTTACGTCTTTATATCTTTGCTTAGATACGTATTCTGAGACCATTCTTGATAACGCAATAGGAAAGCCTGCTGACGCTACAGTGAATATAACATTATAAAGCTCATAGGCACTGTTAAATACACCATTACCTACACCATCTACAATATTGGCAAATAGAACCTTAAATATTACACCAATAAGCTTAACAGCTATAATACTTATGGTTAATATCATAGCACCCTTTACAAAGGATTGCTGTTCTATTCCCTTTTCTTTTTTATCAGCCTTTTTATTATCAGCAACAACAGAACTATCTGACTTTAGATGTACAGACATATTCTTTGTATTTTGATAATCATCACTTTGTTTGTTATTGGTATTATTTATATGTTTGTCAGAATTATTATGTTTAAAACGCTCAGACAATACTTAAACCTCCTTACGCAAATTTTGGCGGGAAAAAGAGACCCGCCAAAAAAAGTTTTATTTATTTCAATCGTTTTCAGAAATTTCATCAGCCTCACAAGGCTCTGCAGTTAGCTCTGGCTCTTCATCTGAATTAGTCTCTGTGTTATCAGAGGTTTTTTCTGCTACTGTGATATCCTCTAATTCATCAGCTTCTACAGGCTCACTTTTGATATCTTCTGTATCAACTGATGATATAACAGTTACATCACAATTACATACTGTTTGATCATTTTCAGATGTCAGTTTTTGTCCACATTTGCAACAGAAAATAGATTCCTTATCATTTTCTGCTCTACATCCGTTGCAGATTGTTTTATTTTTTGATGAAATAATCATCTCTTTTGTAATAAGTAGATTTTCTTCAAGCTCTGTAATTTCAGAAATCATAGTTTGCATTTTGTTTTGATCTACATTACCTAATTTTGTACATTCATATACGTAGTCACCAAGAGCTAGCTTTTTCTTATTAATCTCAGACTTAATTCCACTTTCTGAATATTTCAACTTAGAATATTCTTTTAGTTGTCCTGCTTTTTTTCCAACTGTGTTGGCTGCTAATTTAGCATTATCAACAATATCATCAAATAAACTCATATAAAATCCCCCTATAAAAATTTATGGAATAAATTATATCACTAAAAAATGGAATAATCAATTGATATTTTGTTAATAAATCATCTATCAAAATGTTCTTTGTAAAATTCGATTATTCCTTCTTTTCTTTTAAGCATTACCTCAAAAGAAGTATTATATTCATATGGATATTTATAATTAAAAACACGCTGTAAAATACCTGTTTCAGGGTCTTTTAGCTTAGTTACGGCACCTGCACCACAGCCTAGAATTGTATGAGTTTCGTCCATAACGTACACATTATATAAACCGTCGTATCCCTTCTTAGCATAGCCTATATTCTCAAGATTACCAACCATTCTACTTTGTCTGTATAGATAATATGGTCTTAGCTCTTTTTCTGCAAGTAGCTGTCTGCAATATGAATGCATTTTAGCTGCTTGCTCGGCGTCGTGTTTTAGAAGTTGCATTCCCTGTGCTGTAAGATAAGCTGAACGCTTCATTGACAATGTATGCACTGTAATACTTTCAGGGTTAAGGTCTGTGATAATATCTAGTGTATTTTTAAAGCTTTCAAAATCCTCGTTAGGCAAGCCAACTATTAAATCCATATTGATATGCTTAAAGCCTATTTCTCTAGCCATATTGAATGCGTCTATTGTCTGCTGTGCAGTATGCTTTCTTCCTATATCTATCAGAATATTATCATTCATAGTCTGAGGATTTATGCTTATTCTGTCTACTCCTCCATCTATAAGAGCCTGTAGCTTATCCTTGGTAACAGTGTCTGGTCTGCCTGCTTCTACTGTAAACTCCTTACACTGCTCCATAGGGAAATTTTTATTTATTACAGAAATTAATCTTTCCAGCTGTTGAGCATTTAATGTTGTAGGAGTTCCTCCTCCTATATAAACGGTTTCAAGCTTTAGATTTAAGTCGCTAGCTATTTTAGCAGTATATTCAAGCTCCTTACATAAAAGCTCTACATATGGTTCTATAAGCTTTTTAGCTTTTTCTACAGATTGTGATACAAAGGAACAGTAGCTACATCTTGACGGACAAAAAGGAATTGATACATAAAGGCTGTATGAATCATTATTTGAAAGCGATAGAATAGCTTGTTCGTTCTTTTCTGTTTCTTCTGCCAGTGTTATTTTTTCATCTGTTACTAAAAGAGAATTTTTGAAGTAATCCTTTGTATATTCTAAGCCATATTGCTCTGTAAGCCTTCTGAATAGCTTAATAGGTCTTACACCTGTAAGAATACCCCAAGGTGGTATCATACCTGTATAGGCTGTAAGAAGCTTGTACAAACAAATCGCCATTTTTCTCTCTTGCTCTGCTGTATAATCCTCTTCGGGATTTTCAACTTCAACAATATCTGTACAGCTCTCGATAACACTATCAAGATTTATATTAACTGAAATATTTTTGTCGTTTATTTCAGTTAATATATAATCAGCGTCAGATTCACTAGGAAAACTATCTTTTACAATCTCAATTTTTTCATTAGGGAAAAATACTCTTGTAAGATTTTCAATCTCATAATGAAAATTATGATTAATAATATATATCTTCATTTTACACCTGATATTACTTAATATTTAAGTATGGATTATATTTTTTCTCGTATTCAAGGGTTGAGGAATCACCATGTCCTGGATAGACTTTGTAATTCTCATCTAAATTATACAATCTTTTTAAGGATTTCAGCATATCGTTGTCATCACCTGTAGGCAAATCTGTTCTACCCATAGATAGCTTCATTAGGGTATCTCCTGTAAAAATACAGTTATCAGCAATAAAGCAACCACTGCCCTGTGTATGCCCTGGTGTGGAAATATATTTTATTGCTGTTTTTCCAAGCATTAGTTCATCATTATCATTAAGTGTTATATCTGCTGTAATATTTGAGATAATTCTACCAAAAAACGGTGATGAAAGATTAAGACTTGTATCTGAGAGAAAAGGCTCCTCTTTCTTACTAATAACAACCTTTGCGTTTGTAAGCTTTGTTAATTCTTTAACATAGCCTATATGATCAAAATGTCCGTGGGTTAGTAAAATATATTTAATTTTATCTGATTTTTCATCAACAAGTTTTTTTAGCTGGATTGCAGTATCACCAGGATCTACAACAGCAATATCGCCTGTTTCGACATCTTCGATTATATAGCAATTTACCATTAATTCGCCTGCTATAGCAGTTTTTACTTTTATCATTTACGAGGCAACTCCCTTGAATTTATTGTTATTGTTACAGGACCATCATTTAGAAGCTCTACCTTCATATCAGCACCAAATACACCCTTTTTAACTACAGATACTCCACATAAAGCCAGCTTATCACAAAAGTATTCATATAAAGGCTCTGCTATATCGGGCTGTGCAGCATCTCCAAAAAATGGTCTTCTACCCTTTCGGCAGTCACCACACAATGTAAAGTTAGAGATAACAAGTGCTTCTCCTTTTATATCTAATAGTGACAAATTCATTTTGTCGTTATCATCACAGAAAATTCTTAAATTAGCAATTTTGTTAGCAAGTAGGTCAGCTTCGAGTTTATTATCCTGTGGCTCTACACCTAATAAAATAAGTAAACCATTATTTATTTTTCCTTTTACCTCACCGTCAACCTTTACGCTTGCATAGGATACTCTTTGTATTACTGATTTCATTACACACCTCTTATACTCTTGAAACCGATTTCACGTCATTAATACTTAAAAGTCTTGAAACAATACCCTTTAAATGCTCCATACTTGTTACTGTAATTGTAAAATGCATTCTAGCAATACCGTTTTTACTTTCGGAACAGTTGATTGAATGAATAAATATGTGTAGTGAGCTTAATGCGTTTGTTATATCGGCAAGCAAGCCTGTACGATCCATTGCTAAAATTTCAATAGTGGTATGATATGACTCCTGAGCATTAGTGCTATCATCCCATCTTGCTTTTACCCATCTTGCAGCATTCTCTGAATTAGGGATATCTCTAGGAACATTTTTACAGGAACATTTATGAATAGAAACTCCGTTACCACGTGTAATATAGCCTATAATGGAGTCACCACGCATAGGATTACAACATCTTGCAAGGTTTACCAGCATATCGTCTACACCTTCGATAACAATACCGTTGCTTGATTTAGTTGCTACAGGCTTTGTTTCTATTACTGGTATTTCTTCAACCTTATCCTGAACTTTATAATTTTTATTGTAAAGCTCTTTTATACGAGGTTCAAGCTTCCAAGTTAAAATACCACCGTATCCTATTGATGCATAAAAATCATCAAGGTTTGTAAACTGTTTTTTAAGTATTTCAAGGAAAAATTCACTTCTCTCCTGATCTGAAAGTATTATACTATTACGTTTAAATACTCTTTCTATTTCAGCCTTGCCTCGTTCAATATTTTCTTCACGACATTCCTTTTTAAACCAATTCTTTATTTTGGTTCTGGCTTCACTGGTTTTTACCTTTGTAAGCCAATCTCTTTTAGGACCTGCTGTTTCTTTAGAAGTAAGAATCTCTATAATTTCACCTGTTTGAATCATATAATCAATAGGTGTTATTTTTCCGTCTACCTTTGCACCAATCATTCTGTTACCAACAGCTGAATGAATAGCATAGGCCACATCTATTACTGTTGCACCTGTTGGAAGGCTTAATATATCGCCTTTTGGTGTAAAAACAAATACTTCCTCTGGTGCAAGATCGGTTTTAATATTTCTTAGAATATCTGTTTCATCATCAGATTGATTTTCAAGTATTTGTCTTATCCAACTGATTTTTTCAGCCATATCACCTTTACTGCCACCATCACCATTAATACCTAGCTTATATTTCCAGTGAGCAGCAATACCGTATTCTGCAGTATGGTGCATTTCCCAGGTTCTTATCTGCACCTCGAATGGTACACCCTCTTTACCTATAACCGTAGTATGCAATGACTGATACATATTAGGCTTTGGTGTAGATATATAATCCTTAAAACGATGAGGCAACGGTGTGTATATATCGTGTACAACACCTAATATGTTATAGCAGTCGATAAGTGAATTTACAATAACTCTTACTGCAAATATATCATATATCTGCTCAAGTGATTTTCCTTTCATATAGGTTTTTCTATATATACCATTTATACTTTTCACTCGGCCCTCGATATATATATCGTCAACAATATTGCCAGCTTTTTCTGATATGCATTTTTTCAGATTTTCTATAAATCTAATTCTGCCTGGCTCGGTAAAAGCCAACTGGTCTTTTATTTCTTTATATGCTATAGGGTCAAGATATCTGATAGAGAGATCCTCCATCTCCTCTTTAACAGCTCTGATACCTAAACGATGTGCTATAGGAGCAAAAACCTCCATTGTTTCAAGGGCGATATCACGTCTTTTTTGTTCACGCATACAGCCTATTGTACGCATATTATGAAGACGATCTGCAAGCTTGATAATAATTACTCGTATATCGTCTGACATAGCTATAAACATTTTTCTTACATTTTCAGCCTGTCTTATTTCTCTGTTTGTATAAGGGATTTTTTTCAGCTTTGTTACACCGTCTATAAGATGTGCAATCTCTTTGCCATAATCTCTGATTATATCTTCAATTGTTATATCAGTATCCTCTACCACATCGTGAAGTAATGCCGCAACTACAGTTTCTGTATCCATACCTAATTCTACAAGTATGCAGGCAACTGATGTTGGGTGCAAAATATAAGGAACACCTGATACTCTTCGTTGGTCACCGTGTGCTTCGTTTGCAATCTCATATGCCTTATGAATCAAATCCAGATCATATTCTTTTCCACTTTCAGATATCATTCTTATTAATTCATCGAAATCCTGATAATGAATCATTGTTTCTGACATCTTTAATTCCCCCTCGATAGCTAATTATTTCCTACTCAAAAAATATATAATATAATAAATTAAACTATGTAGCTTTGCAATAGCTTCATAATATTTGCACTATTTAAATCAGCTTTCTCTTTAGTTGGCAGTATTGAAATCTGTGTGTTCCCTCTGCTTTGTATGTATTCTATAAGCGACAGCTGATGCATTGCATTTAAAATAACCTGTAATCTACCATAATTTATGCGACTATTATTAAGCCTTGTGCATATTATGTAATCTGGATAATTCCATTGCTTTACGCTACGTAAAAATTTAAATACAACTGCAAAATCATCACGTGTTGGTAATAAAAGCTCTGCTTCTGAACGAGATAGTCGTTCTAACGACATAAGCCTTTCAAAAAGCTCGTTATTTCTTAACATAACCTCGGTATCTGCATTACTGCTTTTAATATCCTTAATAATAATACTGAGTGACTCTTTATTATTATATTCATTTACATCTACCGTTACAGCCAAATCTAATATTTCTCCTACAGTATAAGAAAATTGCTCTGGTGCAGTAAAGAAAAGCATTGCATTTATTATAAATTCATCACGCTGTAGGGTGAGTCGCAAATGATTGCCACCACCTACTGGTGTAATATTTTTTAACTGCATATTATATACTCCGATAATTGGAGTAGGGTTACCTGCCCCGAAAGGCTCCAGCATAGAAATTTGCTTAGCTAAATCAACTGTAAGAAATTTAGGATTTAATTTACAGTCAATTTTTAATGTTGGCAACGGCATTTCACCCTGTTGCTGTGCATATTGATTTAGTCGTATTGCAAATTCCTCTATATCAGAAGATTTTATACTCAAGCCTACAGCCATTGGATGGCCTCCGAAATGAGGTAGTATATCTTTACAGGAAGTAATAGCATCTATAAGAGAAAAGCCCTCTACACTTCTGCCACTTCCCTTTGCGTTTTCACCGTCTTTAGTTATGATAATTACTGGCTTACCATATATCTCTTTAATTCTTGAAGCAACTATACCTATTACACCCTGATGCCAGTTTTCTCCACTTATTACCATTACTCTTCTATATCTAAGGTCGGGGTTATTGTCAATAAAGGTAAGAACCTCTTCTAAAATTTCCTTTTCTATATCCTGTCGGTTTTTATTATCCTCAGAAAGCTCATTTGCTATTTCTGAGGCTGTTGTTTTGTCGTTTGTAGTTAAAAGCTCTACTGATTTTTCTGATAATGCTAATCTTCCACATGCATTAATTCTTGGTACAACTGTAAATGAAAGCTTACCTGCTGAGAGCTTGTTATTGCCTTTTATTCCTGAACTTTCAAGCAATGCAGTTATTCCTGTATTGCTAAGATTTTTTATACTTTCTATTCCATTTTTTACTAATATTCTGTTCTCTCCTGTAAGAGAAACAATATCTCCTATAGTACCAAGTGAGGCAATTGCAGAGTATCTTTTTAGTAATGAGCTAATATCAAGATTATCGTCCTCGAGTGCCATAATCAGCTTAAATGCAACACCTACACCTGAAAGAAATTTAAATTCAGAAGGACAATCCTTTCTGTGAGGGTTGACAATTGCTACAGCATTTGGGAGTATTTCTGGTGGTGTGTGGTGGTCGGTTACTACTGTATCTATTCCAAGAGATTTTGCATAATCAATTTGTTCTACTGCTGAAATACCGTTATCCACAGTTATTATAAGCTTAGTATATGCCTGTGCAATTTTATCAATTGCTGAATTATTCATACCATAGCCTTCAGCTTCTCTTGATGGAATATAGTATGTTACATCGGCATTTAAAGAATTAAGGTAATCATATAACAACGCAGTTGATGTTACTCCGTCGGCATCGTAATCTCCGTAGATACAAATACGCTCTTTATTATTTAATGCTTCAAAAATTCTTTCTGTAGCCTTGTCCATATCTATTAATAAAAAAGGGTCATCAAGCTCATCTTCTTCGTATAAAAAGCGATTGATTTCTTCGAATGTGTTTATTCCTCTTATACTTAAAAGCATAGCAACAATAGACGGAATTGAAAATTCCGTCATTATTTCTTTAACCTGTTCTTTATCAATTTTTTCTGGTTTCCAGTCTTTCATATTTAAAACCTACTTAATCATTTTTTCAACAGCATTTCCTCTGCGTGCTTTAGGGTTAGCTCTGTAATAGATACACCACCTATTATTCTTGCCACTTCGTGCTTACGTTGTTCGAAATTAAGCTGTAGCACCTGTGTGTACGTTCTGTTTGAGTCTATTGTCTTTTTGATTAGAAAATGTGTATCAGCTAATGCTGCAATCTGTGCCTGATGTGTAATACATATAACCTGTCGTGAATCTGAAAGTGCCTTTAGCTTATATCCTACCTTTTGTGAGGCACTACCACTTATACCTGTGTCTACCTCATCAAATATCATAGTTTCTACAATATTATTTGAAGCTATAACGTTGGTAATTGCAAGCATCATTCTTGAAAGCTCACCACCTGATGCTATTTTAGAAACAGGCTTTGGCTCTTCACCAGGGTTTGCAGATATTAAAAATTCCAGCTTATCACAGCCGTTTTCATTTAAAGGACATCTTTCTATACTAACCTTTAGGTTTACATTAGGCATATCAAGATATGTCATTTCGTCCTTTACTCTAGCCATAAATTCCTGAGAAATTTCTCTTCTGCGTTCAGAAAGCTTTAAAGCCAGAGTTTTTGTAATTTGAAAGTATTTATCATATTGTTCTTGTAGCTTTTCTATATTAAACTCGTAATCTTCAAGATTTGAAAGCTCTTTTTTTGCGTTACTGCAAAAATCAAGTATTTCTTCTGTTGTGCTTCCGTATTTTTTAGAAAGTCTGTAGAGTGAGTCTAATCTTTCTTCAATTTCAGCTAAACGGTAAGGGTCTGCATCTACACTATCGGTAAGCTGTGACATTTCAGCTGAACAATCCTGTAGCTCATAAAAGGCTGTAGTAATTCTTTCGGAAATTTTTTCAGCCTGTGGCAGATAGTCTGTTATTCCGTTTAAGAATTCTGAACAGCTTCTTAAAGCTGACAGACAACCTTCTTGCTCGTCTGAGCCTGAAAGAAGCGTTTCAGCAGATGAAAGATTGCTTATAATCTCCTGAGCGTTTACAGCCTTATTGCGTTCCTCTGTAAGCTGTTCGTATTCGCCCTCTTTAGGGTTTACTTCCTCTATTTCACTAATCTGATATTTTAACAAATCAATCTGTCGTTCTCTTTGAGAATCGTCAGATTGTGCCATTGTAAGCTTTTTCTTAAACTCACGTAATATTGCAAGATTTTCTCTATATTCTTTTTTTATGCTTTCTAAATCACCTATACTGTCTATATAAGAAATATGCTTTTCGGGTGACATAAGGTTATAGCTTTCGTGCTGACCGTGAATATTTACAAGGTGTGCAGTAATCTCTTTTAGTATAGATAGAGTTACAGGTCTGCCATTAATTCTACAGCTACTTTTACCAGAGGCTGACAGCTTACGCTGTAGAATAAGCTCGTCATCATCTTCACATTCATAGCCGTATTGTTCAAGCAAAGCGTGTACTTCTTTATTTGTTACTGTAAAGCTACCACTTACAAAAGCGTAATCTGCACCTGAGCGTATCATATCCTTTGAAATTCTACCACCCAAAAGTGCATTTATTGAACCAATTATAATTGATTTACCTGCTCCGGTTTCACCTGTAAGCACATTAAAACCATTTTTGAAATCAATAGTTGTCTTTTCGATTACTGCAATATTCTCTATGTATAATGAATTAAGCATAAAAATTCACCCTCTACATATTTTTCTTTAACTCAGATGCGAGTGACGCTGCCTTACTACTGGTTGAGGTTACTATAAATATAGTATCATCGCCTGCTATTGTACCAAGCATACCGTCCCATTCAATTGAGTCAATAGTGGCACAAACACCCTGTGCCATTCCACTTGTAGTTTTTAAAACTATCATATTCTGAGCAAAATCAACACTTATTACAGCTGTTTTAAACAGTGCATTAAAATTTGAAAGTGTGTCTGTTCCTGTTTTATTCCCCGTTGCATACTTATATTTACCGTTGCCTATAGGAATTTTTACCAATCTAAGCTCTTTAATATCTCTTGATATTGTAGCCTGAGTTACTTTAAAGCTTTTTTCTCTTAGCTTTTCTAAAAGCTCTTCCTGAGTTTCGATATCGTATTCTTGTATTATTTCCAGTAATATAGCGTGTCTTTTGGATTTCATAGTATTACTCCTGTACACTATCGTATCAAATATTAACTAGGTCGTATCTGAAAACTTAAAACAACTGTTTACTTCTCAGTTTTTTCGCTCGAACTTACCTCGTATTAGCAAAATATCCAGTTATTTTTCTGTTTTCAGATACTCCCTAAACTCCTCGTTCGTTGAGTTTGTTGTTTAATACGGTATAAAAATTTTTTTCTTCCATAGAAATAAGGGTAAATGATTTTTCGTACTTTTCAATTGTTACCTTTGTATTTTCATCAAGTGGAAGAAAATGCTGTCCATCTACAGTTAAATAAGCCTCTGATGCAGGGTTATTTCCTGTGGCTGTATTTACAGTAAGCTTATCACTGCTCCTAAAAATTACAGAACGTGAAAACAGGCTGTGAGGACATATAGGTGTAAGTAATATACATTCAATATCAGGACAAACTACAGGTCCACCTGCTGAAAGTGAGTACGCAGTAGAGCCTGTAGGTGTTGAAAAAATAAGTCCGTCAGCTCTGTAATCGCAGGTTTTTTTATCGTTTACTGAAACAGATAGATCCATCATACGAGAAAGTGAGCCTCTTGCGATTACAGCATCATTTATAGCATATAATTCATTTGTTGTATCATTATTTTCTACTGTTATTTTAAGCAACATTCTGCTGTCACAAAAATAATCACCTGTAAGCAAATGAGAAAGCTTGTCAAGCTCGTCAGGCTCCATTGTGGCAACAAAGCCTACTCTGCCAAAATTAATGCCAAGCAATGGCTTGTTATATTCTGCAGCATAGCGTGCCATATGGATAATTGTACCATCTCCACCTATAGTTATTATAACATCACTGTTTTTGGCTAATTCATCATAATTGTTATAATATGAAACACTATCAGAATTATAGTATTCTTCCCTTTCGCTTTCTAGCATTGCAGGTGTTATATTTAAACCTAATAATTTCTCAATTACTTTTGGTAAAAACGAAACTGCACTGAGTTTTGAAACATTTGCTATTACAGCCACTATCATTTTTATCAGTCCTTTTTGTCTAAGGCTAAATGTGAATTTTCAACTAGCTCCTGTGGTGAAATATTTAAATTAAGCACAGGACTTTCTGATTTTTTTATATAAATAAGGTACTCTATATTTCCCTCGGGACCCTTAATAGGAGAATAGTCAAGACCCATTACATCAAAACCGTTATTTATACAAAAATCAACAATAGAGTCTACTACGCTTTGGTGTACCTTAGGGTCACGAACAACTCCCTTTTTGCCTACATTCTCTCTTCCAGCCTCAAACTGTGGCTTAATAAGACATACAGCTGTTGCGTTGTCTGCCATAAGATTTCTTGCTGGTGGTAAAACAAGCTTTAGAGATATAAACGAAACATCTACAGAGAAAAAGTCTATTTTATCTGGTACCTCTTTTTCTGTTATATATCTTACATTTGTTCGTTCCAGATTTATTACTCTTTCGTCATTACGTAGCTTCCAGTCAAGCTGACCATAACCAACATCAACAGAATAAACCTTTTTTGCACCATTTTGAAGCATACAATCAGTAAATCCACCTGTTGATGCACCTATATCCATTGTGATTTTTTCATTTAAATCTATTGGAAATGAGTTCATTGCTTTTTCAAGCTTAAACCCACCACGACTTACATATTTCTGTGTACCACCTCTTACCTCGAGCTTTGAATTAACAGGGTATACTGCTCCAGGCTTGTCTGCCTTTTGATTATCTACATAAACAAGTCCAGCCATAATAACAGCCTTCGCCTTTTCTCTGCTTTGTACATATCCAAGCTCGTGTACAAGAATATCAAGTCTTTTTTTCTCTATTTTTTCAGCCAACTTACTTACCCCTTTTATGTGATAATACGGTATTAGCTATACCCTCAGTATCAAGATTAAGCTTTTTAAGCAGTGATTCCACCTTAGCGTGCTTAACATATATATCGTCTATAGCTGTAAGCTTAAATTTACCGTTAAAGCCACGGTTTGAAATCTCATTATAAAAATGCTCACCTATACCACCTATAGCCATACCCTCTTCAAAGAAAAATATTTCTTTATATTTAAGCGAAGCATCAATTGCTTTTTCAGGTATAGGCTTAATTTTATTAAGCTTTAATATAGAAACGTTCAAGTCCTTTTCTTTTAATAGCTCGTACGCTTTACAAACATTTCCGAAGATTTTACCGTAGGTAACAAGTAAAATATCAGATTTAGGCTCTCCATAAAATGAAAAATCATTTTTGGTACATTCAAAATTATCAGGCTTATATGGCTCTGTACCTCTTGGGTAGCGTATAGCAACAGGTCCATTATTTTCTGTTACAGAAATTTCCATAGCCATTTCAAGCTCTTCAAAATAAGTAGGACTATATATAACAATATTAGGTACAGGATTTAAAAGTGCAACATCGAATACACCCTGATGGGTTTCTCCGTCTTCGCCTACTAAGCCTGCTCTATCTATTGCAAAAACTGTATGAAGATTCTGCATTGCAATGTCGTGTATTATTTGATCTACACCCCTTTGAAGAAATGTAGAATAAACAGCAAAGAATGGTAGTACTCCTTGTGTAGCTAATCCACCTGCAAAGGTTACAGCATGTTCCTCTGCTATACCAGTATCAAAAAATCTACTCTTAAATTCTGTTGCAAATTTTGATAATCCAGTACCTGATTCCATAGCAGCCGTTATGGCACATATATTTTTGTTTTCTCTTGCCATTTCAATAAGTTTATTGCCAAAAACAGATGAATAATCAATACTACCTGATTTAGGTTCGCCTGTTTCTATATCGAACGCCGATATACCGTGATAGACATTAGGCTTATTTTCAGCCATTGCATAGCCCTTACCTTTTTTGGTTATAACGTGAACAAGAACAGGGCCATTGATAGTTTTAGCACTTTCAAAAACGCTGGTAAGATTTTTAATATCGTGACCATCTACTGGACCATAATAGCTAAAGCCCATATCCTCAAAAATAGTAGTCTGCATAAGAGAAAGACGAATTCTGCTTTTAATCTTTCTTAAAATTTTTGTTGTACCTGTACCAAGCACAGGTATTCTTGAAAGAGCACGTTCAATTTTTGTCTTTGTTCTTATATATCCCTTTTTTATTCGGAAGCTTCTTAAATATCTTGCAATTGAACCTACATTTTTTGAAATTGACATTTTATTGTCATTAAGCACAACAATAAAATTTTTATTAAATCTTCCTGCGTTGTTAAGCCCCTCATAAGCCATACCACCTGTAAGGGCACCGTCACCTATTACAGCTATTGTTGAGCCATCTATCCCTAAAATGTTTTTTCCTCTTGCTATTCCGTAGGCAGCAGATATTGATGTACTACTGTGACCTGCATTAAAAGCATCATAAGGGCTTTCTTCTCTTTTTGGGAAGCCTGAAATTCCATTTTCTGTTCTTATAGTATGAAATCTGTCTGCTCTGCCTGTTAACAGCTTATGAGTGTAGGATTGATGACCTACGTCCCATACTATTGAATCGTTTTTACTGTTAAAAACCTTTTCGAGTACAACAGTAAGCTCAACTGTTCCTAAATTTGGTGCAAGATGACCGCCGTTTTTAGAAACTACTGTTATAAGTTTCTCTCTGATTTCACTGCATAGCTCTGTTAATTGTTCATCTGTAAAGTTCACAATATCAGCAGGGCTATTTATATGTTCTAAATACGGCTTTTTCATATGTGAATACCTCTTTTAAAAATCGTAATTTTAATAATCTCTTTTAGCTAATGATAACGCCAGAGCTTTAAGCTGTGTAGAATCTCCACTGAAAAATTCAAGGCTTTCAATAGCCTTAGCTGTAAGCTCGTTTACAAGCTCTCTGCATTTTTCAAGCCCTAGAAGTGAAACATAGGTAGATTTATCATTTTCCTTATCACTACCTACTGGCTTGCCCAGCTTATCCTGGTCAGCTGTTACATCAAGTATATCGTCCTGTATCTGAAAAGCTAGACCTATGCTTTCTCCGAATTGTCTTGCCTTTTCAATTTCAGCTTGAGATGCACCTGCCAATATACAACCCATTTCACAGGCACTTTTTATTATTGCACCTGTCTTTTTTCTGTCCATCTCTTTAAGTATTTCTATTTCAGAGGATTTACCCTCGTTTTCGATATCTATTACCTGACCACCTACCATACCTGTAGCACCACAGTAATTAGCTAGATTATTCACAGCCTTAGCTACCTGATAAGCGTTTTGTGGTGTAATGTGTGAGGTTGCTGTTTCAAAAGCAAGAGATTGCAAGGCATCTCCTGCAAGCAATGCTATATCCTCTCCGTACACCTTATGATTAGATGGTTTTCCTCTACGGTAATCATCATTATCCATACAAGGTAAATCATCATGTATTAGTGAATATGTGTGTATCATTTCTAAAGCACAGGCAAGAGGAAGTGCGTCATTTATATCGCCACCACAAAGGCTACAAAATTCAAGCACAAGCCTTGGGCGTATACGCTTACCCCCTGCTTTTAAACTATACTCCATTGAAAGTATAAGATTTTTTTCTAAACAATCCTTTTCTGGCAGATAATCAATTAATGCCTTTTCTATTATAGCGTTAAAATCCATATTGCTCTTCCTCCGAAATTTCCTCTTTAGTAAGCTCTATAACCTTTTGCTGTGCATTATTTAATGTTGAATAGCAAAAAGAGGAAAGATTTGTACCCTCTTCAAAAAGCTTTAGTGATTCCTCAAGTGGCATATTGCCTTTTTCAAGAAGTTCTACTATTTCCTCAAGTCTTGATAGAGCATCTTCATATGTTTTCTTTTTTCTTGGCATTTTTATCAAATCCTTTGTTATCAATAGTACACTCAATTAAACCATCACTAAGCTGTACCTTGATACTGTCGTTTATATTTACACTGTTTACTGAACTAACTAAATTATCCTCTTTATATACAAGGCTGTAGCCTCTTGAGAGAATATTAAGAGGACTTAAAACATTCAGCTTAGCAATATTTTCCCTTAGAGCTTCATTTTTACTTTTTAGAATATTGGAAAAGCTGTTATTAAGTCTTAACGTAATATTATCTAAATTTGCTCTTATTCTTGAAATCTGATAGCTGTCTGACATTGAATTGAGCTTATCAGATAAGTTATCTATTCTTTGTTCCTCGGTAGTTATTTTATATCTTACTGAGGTATTAATTCTATTTTTAAATGAAATAATATCATACAGTAATTTTGCAGAGTCGGGTACTGCAAGCTCGGCAGCTGCTGACGGTGTGGGGGCTGATTTATCTGCAACAAAATCGCAGATAGTAACATCTGTTGCGTGACCTACTGCTGAAATAATGGGTACCTTTGATTTAAAAATTTCATAGGCAAGCTGTTCACTATTGAAGCACCATAAGCCCTCAATAGAACCACCACCTCTGCCGATTATTATTACATCAACCTTATTTCTATTAAAATACTTTATACCGTTTATAAGCTCAGGCACAGCAGAATTCCCCTGTACAGAGGCTGGATATAAAATCATTGTTGCAAGCGGATATCTTCTGGATAAAACAGTTTCGATATCTCTGCGTACTGCTCCTGTAGCTGAAGTTATAACACCTATTGTTTCTGGATATTTTGGAAGCTCTTTTTTAAACTCTTCATTAAACAAACCCATTTTATCAAGCTTTGCTTTAAGCTGATTAAACGCAAGTGTTAAATCGCCTATACCATCAGGTTGCATTTGCTCTATATATAGCTGATATTGTCCTGTAGCCTCATAAATAGATACTCTGCCCATTGCAATTACACTCATACCCTCTTCAAGCTCAAATCTAAGCCTTGAGGCATTGCCTGCAAACATTACAGCCTTAATCACAGCCTTTTCATCCTTTAGTGAAAGGTATATATGACCGGAGCGATAGTGTGTATTAAGGTTTGATATTTCACCCTGAACAATTACCTGTGATGTTACAGGGTCACCGTCCAAAAGAGATTTTGTATAAAAATTCAATTGTGATACAGTAAGTATTGAATTTTTTCTCATAGTAAAACTTCCTTATTTTTTATAGCTGTAAGCACTGCTATGCCTGCAGCATTATCGGTGGAAAATTCAGGCTGAGCAAAATAAGCTCCCAGTTTTTCGGTAAGGCTATTTCGTATGATACTATTTGACATTACACCACCCGAAAACAACACCGGCATTTTACCGTATTCATCAAAAATATTTAAAGTCATTTTATATAAAGTATCTTCGATATATTTAAGTACATACGCAGATATTTCTTCTTTAGAAATTCCGTTTTTATACATTTTTTCACATATATTCTGAACACCTGAAAGGCAACAGTCGCACCCCTTTATAGTCGGCTTTGTTTTTATTTTACCTAAAAAATTAAGTGCAAGCTGTTCGATATGTTTTCCACATGGAAAAGGTAAGCCAAGCATTACCCCCACACGGTCTACAAGCTGACCTGCATTAAGGTCAAGAGTTTTTCCCACAAGCGTTGCACTAAATATATTTTCGTTATCGGGTGTAACAATCAACGCCTCTGTAGTACCTCCTGAAATATGGAAGGCAAGGTGCTTTTCGTTAAATAAATTAAACTGCTTAGATGAATAAATTGCAGCTGCAATATGTCCTTGCTGATGAGAAAACGCATAAAGCGGAACATTCATAACAGCACTTAGCGATCTGGCAAAGCCACTGCCCACAGTAAAGCAAGGCATATACGAGCCCTGTGCCTGTCTTGGTGTAAATGACGCACCTATTGCATTTACTGTATTTAACTCTGCTAAGGCTGACAGCTGTTCTATCATTTGTGGTAGCTGAGCTGTATGATGAAAAACAGCATCACTTTGACGCAGACCTAATTCACCCTCTTTTACAGGTAAAAGCTTTTTAGCCTGTAAAATCTCACCATTTCTGTAAAATGCAGTAGAGGTTGTGTAATTGCTTGTATCTATTGCTAAATAGGATTTACTCATTTTCGCTATTCACACGAACAATTGAGCCTAAAACTCCGTTAATAAAGGAGGCTTCTTCTGGTGAAGAATATTTCTTAGCTAACAAAATTGCTTCGTTAATAATAACACTTACAGGATTTTCAGCATTTGTTTTTGAAATATCAGTAAATTTCAGTTCACTTATAGCTAGCTGAAGAACACTTAAAGCTACCTTTGAAATTCTACGTAGCTGTCTGCCATTAGAATTTTCTTCTATCATTGTGTTTATTGCTTCTTCGTTAGCTTCAATAGTTTCAAGTAACTCTATTACAAAATCATCCACTTCAAAATCTCTGCTTTCAACAGCGATTTCGATAAGCTCCTGCACTGTTTCGATCTTAAAATTTCTTTCAAATGCAAGCAGAAACGCCTGTTCTCTGGCTTGTCTTCGAGATAGTTTTGACTTCATTGTTATCATCCCTTTTATTTATAATGTTAAGGTGCATAATTATTACCCTATATTATACCATAAATTTGCATATAATCAAGTAATATTCATTATTTATACATTACCACAAATTCATTTTTTTGAGTATTTTCAGCTTTTACATAGTATGTTTTTTGAAACATTTTCGCAATAAACAAAGAATAATTATTAAGTATATGTAAACAAAAGTAAATATATTGTTTTTATGATTTTTAAATGGTATAATAAGCTAGTGAGGTGTTTAAATGAATAATTTTAATAACAATGCAGGAGCACCATATAATGGTAATTTCTCTCAGCCTGCGTATAATAACAATCAACAAAATACAGGGAATTTTCAAAACCAAGGCTTTTCACCAAATTATGGTTATGGAAATCCCCCTAATTTTCAAGCTATGAATAATCATAATATGGCTGGCAATTATTCTTTTAATAATCAACCATATAATTATAACTGTATAAATACAGTGCCTAACAATATGTATAATCCAGAGCAAATGGAAAAACAAATGAAAACGGCTAAGGAAAAAAAGGGATTTACATCTGCTTCAAATTGTTCTGCTGGTGGTTTGTTAATTTTTGCACTTATATCTGACTTTTTATGTATTGTTTTAATGTTTTTTATTGCATTTACAGGTGCTTACAATCCAAACAACACTCAATACATAAATGGTATTGAGCCTGTTACGATGTATATTATAAATTCAATTGTATGTCTTGTAGGATTTGGTGCAAGTGCTATTATTATTACCAAGCTAAACAAATTAAGATTGGACGATGTTCTTAAAATTAAAAAGGTTGATGTTGGTGATACTGTTAAATTCACACTTGCAAGTATGGGCTTTGTTTATGTCTTTAATCTTCTTCTAATGATAATGAATGTTAACCTTAGCTTGTTCGGATACGAAAATAAAATGACTGATTTTGGAGATATAAACAGCTTCTGGGGAAATGTAATATATTTTATTTCTATTGCTATAGTTCCCCCTATTATTGAGGAGTTTATATTCAGAGGTGCTATATTAGGCTCTTTAAGAAAACACGGTGATGCATTTGCTATTATTGTATCTTCTGTACTTTTCGGTTTTATGCACGCAAACTTTATGCAAACCCCTGTTACGTTCCTTACAGGCCTAATACTTGGTTACCTTACAATAAAAACAAATTCAATTATTCCTTCAATAATACTGCATTTTGTAAACAACTCATGGGCTGCAGTAAGTGAAATGCTTATGAATGCAATACCAAATGAAAAAATATTTAACCTGATTGACTTTGGTGTAGCACTTGCTTTAATAGGTGTGGGTCTTATTTGTACTATATCTCTTGTTAAAAAATACAAAAATGATTTATTTACTTTTGCAAAGCCAGAAAGCGAATTTACAATGAGCCAAAAATTAAGATACAGCTTTGCAACACCATGTATGATTATATTTGCAATTTACACTGTGATTATGTGCTTTGTAAGTGCAACTATGTAATAAAATAATGGTTGAGAATACTTTTTTTATGCAGAAAGCCTTAGAGCTGGCTAAAAAGGCTTTTGATGAAGATGAGGTGCCTATTGGTGCAGTTGTGGTTCGTAATGGTGAAATAGTTGGTACAGGCTATAATAAAAGAGACAGTCAAAAAAATGCTATACTTCACGCAGAAACAGTTGCAATTTATAATGCTTGCGAAAAGCTTGGGGGCTGGCGACTGTGGGAATGTGACCTATATGTTACTTTGGAACCTTGCCCTATGTGTACAGGTGCTATTATAAATTCAAGGATTCGCAATGTTTACTATGGTGCTAAAAATCCAAAGGCTGGTGCTTGTGGAAGTGTTATTAATTTGTTTGATTACCCCTTTAATCACAAACCAAATGTTACAAGTGGACTACTTGAAGAGGAATGTAGCAAAATAATGACAGACTTCTTTTTAAAGGTAAGAGAAAAACGCAAAAAAGAAAAGAAAGCCAATATATCTGGCACAGAACAAACTTAATAAAGCAACTAACCCCTAGCGTAGTAGCAAAATAGCTGCTACGCTTTTTTACGCAACAAAGGCATTTTCTGGGTTTGTCAAGAAAAGTGTGTAAGTTTATTTATGAAAGTTTAGATTTGAATGTTGCACACAGTTGGGGTTAACCCCAACTG
>JAXJUF010000010.1:0-12654 GCA_036309185.1 Acutalibacteraceae bacterium | reverse complement strand
GCTAAATACACCACAAAAGACGGTTCAGTACATAATGGTGGCAGAAGATTCCGTTACCTGTGTTCAGGAAAAGCTATGAATCGAAATGAATGTGATGGACAAAGCGTGTATACAGCTTCAAAGGTTGATGAAGTTGTGATAGCAGCATTGCATAAATGTTTTGATAAAATCAAAGTTACCCCAAAAGATGCTGCTATTGAAAAGAAGTACAAAACTCAGATAACACAGATAAAGCAGGAAATTAAAAAACTTGAAAGAGAAACCGATACATTAAAAAGGAAGCTCGGTGAGCTGACAGAAGAAATAGCAAATGCTTTATTAGGAGATAGCAAATTCACACCCGATGTATTATCAATGGCTATTGAAAACACAAAAAGCAAGATAGCCGATAATGTGAAGCAAATAGCTGAAAAAGAAAATCAGCTTAATAACAAAGAAACTGATATGAAAAAGATTGATTTCTACTATGAACAGTTTATTAGTTGGGCAGATGAATTTGATAACGCTTCACAGGAACGAAAGAAAATGATTATCTGCACACTGTTTAAGGAAATTACAGTAGGGAAGGGCTATAAAATAGAAATTCTTATGGATTCATCATACGAACAATTTTTGAGATAAGAATTTACAGAATCCTAAAGTTTATGCTATACTATATATAATGAAAAGGATTAGGATTTCCTACTCGGGTATATTAAGATACGCAGTCGAGAGCGCATGACTGTTAATCATGATGTCACTGGTTCGAGCCCAGTTGGGGGAGCCAAAGGTTCGTAGAGAAATATACGAACCTTTTTTTAAAACAGGAATTGTGAATATTACACACAAAAGGTTATATTCAATAAAAAATGCACTCGAATGATTTCGGGTGCATTTTTTATAAAAACAATGTAATGTTGGTGATTATTAACGTGTATCATATTTATAATGTTTCTGTAATTTAACGTTTTGTTAACTACGAGTTAAAGGTTTGCTCTAATTCAGATGATATAATTGGTAAAAAGCTACAAAAAATATTATTATAATTGTATGTTATAGGCGAAATTTAAATCTTGATTAAAAAAAACGTTGCACATAATATGCAGATGAGATATAATGTTCTTAACATAATTTCAGTTATTTGTACATAATGCTAAAATATGAGATAAATTATAGATTCAAGGAGTGTATATGTAAAATGATACAGTATGAGGCTAAAAAAATAAAAAATATTGTTTTGGCAGGTCATGGTGGATGTGGAAAAACCTCGGTTGCTGAGGCTATGCTGTACCTGTCAGGTGGTAGTGAAAGATTAGGTAAGGTAGATGACGGAAATACAGTGTTTGATTTTGATGCAGAGGAAATTAAACGTCATATTTCAGTTGCATCAGCAGTTGCACCAGTAGAATGGAAGGGATATAAAATAAATCTTATTGACACACCTGGTTTGTTTGATTTTGAGGGTGGTACTTGTGAAGGTATGCGTGCGGCTGATGCTGCGTTGATAGTGGTTTCGGGTAAAGATGGTATTAATGTAGGTACTGAAAAGGCTGTAAAAATGGCTGAAAAAGAAGGAATGTCAAAGGTATTCTTTGTAAATGGTCTTTGCGATGAAAGTGCAAGATTCTACAGAGTTTTTGAAACCCTAAAGGCTGAGTTTGGTCCTTCAGTATGTCCTGTAGTTGTACCTTTTATAGAGAATGGTCAGGCTAATTGCTATGTTAATATTCTTGAATATAAAGCATATAGATATGAAAACGGAAAAATAACTCAAACAGCTATGCCAGATATGGGAGATCGTTTAGAGGGTTTACGTACAGCTATTTACGAGGCTGTTGCAGAAACTGACGAAGAGATGTTTGAGAAATATTTCAGTGGAGAAGAGTTTACTCCAGAAGAGGTTATAGTTGGTGTAAGCCGTGGTGTAAAGGAAGGAACTATTACACCTGTATTTTGTGGAGATGCCCAAAATACATATGGTATAGAGCATTTGCTTAATGGTATTACTTGGCTTGTACCTTCTGCTGATGAAAAGGGCGAGCTTGCTGTAGATGTAAACGGCGAGCCTGTTGAATTGGCTGTAAATTCTAATGGTGCTGCGGCTGCACTTGTATTTAAGACAATTGCAGACCCATTTGTAGGTAAGCTATCATACTTTAAGGTTATTTCAGGTAAAATTGCTGCTGATACTCCACTTGTTAATATGAGAACAGGCGAAAACGAGAGAATTACAAAGGTTCTTGTTCCAAGAGGTAAAAAGCAGGAGGAGGTACCATTTGTAGGTGCAGGTGATATTGGTGCTGTGGCTAAGCTTAGTGGTACAATTACAGGAGATACATTGTCAGCTCCTACAAGAAAGGTAATTTTAGATAGAATAGATTATCCTGTACCAAATTATGCAAAGGCTATACTTCCTAAGGCAAAGGGCGAAGAGGATAAGGTTGCACAGGCTCTTGCTAAAATTGCTGAGGAAGATCCTACAGTTGTATTTGAAACTAATAAAGAAACAAAAGAAATGGTTGTATATGGACTTGGTGAACAGCATTTAGATGTTGTTGTATCTAAGCTAAAAAGCAAGTTTAATGTAGATGTTACTCTTGAAGCTCCAAAGGTTGCATATCGTGAAACTATACGCAAGAGCGTTAAGGTTCAGGGTAAGCATAAGAAGCAATCAGGTGGTCATGGTCAGTTTGGTGATGTATGGATTGAATTTGAACCAAGCGAGAATGACGGACTTGAGTTTGCTGAAAGAGTTGTTGGTGGTGCTGTACCAAAGGGATTCTTCCCTGCTGTTGAAAAGGGTCTAAAGGAAAGTATTAAAAAGGGTCCTCTTGCAGGATATCCTATGGTTGGTGTAAAGGCTACATTGTATGACGGTTCTTATCATCCTGTTGATTCATCTGAAATGTCATTTAAAATGGCGGCATCAGCAGCTTACAAGGCTGGTGTGCCACAAGCAAATCCAGTATTATTAGAGCCTGTAGCTACAGCGTCAATTATGATTCCTGACAGCAATATGGGCGATATTATGGGTGAGGTAAATAAACGTAGAGGCAGAATTTTGGGTATGAATCCTGGTAAGGATAATATGCAGATAGTTGAAGCCGAGGTACCTGTAGCTGAGATGAGTGATTTTTCAGTATATTTAAGACAGGTTACACAGGGTAGAGGAAGCTACACAACAGCCTTTGCAAGATATGAGCCTGTACCTGAGCATATTGCAGCAAAGATTATTGAGGCAAGAAAATCTGAGGAAAAATAAATTTTAAAATTTATAAATAACATTGTGCTTGGGTGTATGCAATGGTATGCACCCAAGCAACTTTTTGTGTATAAAAACAGAAGAGGTGATGCTTTGAAAATTGCATTATTTCAAATGAATATTGATTGGGAAAATAAGGAAAAGAATTTTAAGAAGCTTGAAAGTGTTATGTCAAAGGTAATAGAAGAAGGTGCAAGGGTGCTTTTTTTACCAGAGATGACGTTTACAGGCTTTTCTATGAATATTGATATTACAGCCGAAGCTGATAGATATACAGTAGAAAGAATGAAGTCTATATGTAAAAAATATGACTTGGCTGTGGGCTTTGGTTGGACAGAAAAATGTGGGAATAAAGCAAAAAACTGCTATACTATAATCGACAAAAACGGAAATGAGCTTTCAACCTATGTTAAAATTCATCCGTTTTCTTATGCAGGTGAGGATAACTATTTTGTCAAGGGAGATAAAATAGTTACCTTTGATATAGACGGTATAGGCTTTTCAAATGTGATTTGCTATGATACCAGATTTCCAGAGCTGTTTCAGGCTATAAGCAAAAACGAAAAGGTAAGTGCTATAGTAATTCCTGCAAACTGGCCTGCAAAAAGAGCAGAGCATTGGAAAGCTCTTGTAAAGGCAAGAGCGATAGAAAATCAAACATATATTATTGCTGTTAATTGTGTTGGTGAGATTGGTGGGAATTATTATTCGGGTGATTCCTGTGTAATTACCCCTGCTGGTCAGGTTCGAGATATGGTATCTAATCAGGAAAAGCTTATGTGTGTTGAGCTTGATTGTGATGTAGAAGAATTAAGGAAAAGCTTTCCTGTAAAAAAGGATAGACAAATTGATTTTTATAAAAGTATACTTTAACCTAATTGTCTGTTTGTATCCGTTAAATATGCAAAATGACGAATTATGTGTTAATTTGTGCTATTAAAAGGTTTGAAATTAATATAAATTTTTGGTAATCTATTGAAATTTACTTTTAGCATTGGTATTATATAACTATGAATAAATATAATTAATAAAAGACCAAGAGAGGGTTTTTAATTATGGATTTTATTATGAACGAAAAGCAGCATCTACAGGCTTTTACAGAGGGTAAAAGCTTTAATTCGTATGAGTATATGGGTGTTCACAAGGTAGATGACGGCAATTGCTATGTTTTTAGAGTATGGGCACCAAATGCTATTGCAGTGTCGGTAGTGGGTAGCTTTAATAATTGGGATGAAACAGCAAACCATATGTCAAGAATAGGAAATGGTGATGTATGGGAATGTTATATAAATGGTGTGAATGAGTATGATTCGTATAAGTATTGTATAGAGTCAATTAATTTTGAAAGATTATATAAGTCTGATCCATTTGGCTTTCACTTTGAAACAAGGCCCAATAATGCTACGGTTGTTTATGATGTAGACCGTTATATTTGGGATGATAAGCAGTGGCTTGAAGATAGGGCTAACAGAAATCCTAAAAGCTCACCTATGAATATTTACGAGGTTCACGCAGGCTCTTGGAGAAAATATTTAGACGGTAACTTCTATAATTACAAGGAGCTTGCTAATCAGCTTGTACCATATGTTAAAGAAATGGGATATACACATATTGGGCTTATGCCTATTATGGAGCATCCTTTTGATGGCTCTTGGGGATATCAGACAACAGGCTATTTTGCACCAACCTCACGCTATGGTGAGCCAACAGACTTTATGTTTTTTGTGGATAAATGTCATCAGAATGGTATAGGTGTAATTTTAGACTGGTCAATTTCTCAGTTCCCTAAAGATGAGTATTCTCTGGCGAAATTTGATGGTACCTGTTGCTATGAGTATAACGATCCGTTAAAGGCAAACAGAGAAGAGAAAAACACATTGGTGTTTGATTACTCACGCTATGAGGTTATAAGCTTTTTAAATTCCAGTGCAGTATTTTGGGCTGAAAAATATCATATAGATGGACTAAGACTGGATAATATTGCAGCTATGCTTTATCTTGACTATAACAAGGCTGGTAAAGAGTCGGCTAAAAATCAATTTGGTGGAAAAGAAAATTTAGAGGCTGTAGCATTTATACAAAATCTAAATGTAGGTATACACGAGCGTTTCCCTAATATTATGACATTTGCAGAGGAGTCTACTGCGTGGCCTATGATTTCTAAGCCTGTTGATCAAGGTGGACTTGGCTTTGACTTTAAGTGGAATATAGGCTGGATGAACGATATGCTTCATTATATGTCGCTAGACCCATTCTATCGTCCATTTAACCACGCCAATATGATTTTCTCGTTCTTCTATGCCTTTGCAGAGAGCTTTGTTCTGCCTATATCTCATGATGTAGTAGTGTACGGAAAGAAATCACTGCTAAGCAAAATGCCTGGAGATTTTAACAGTAAGTTTGATCAGGTAAAAATCTTTATGGCTTATATGATGATGCACCCTGGTAAAAAGCTGACATTTATGGGTGCAGAAATCGGACAGATGGAAGAATGGAATACAGATACTGAGCTTTCTTGGGAAGTATTAGAGTATCCTAAAAACAATCAGCTACAGCATTTTATAAAATGCTTAAATAAATTTTATGTAGAAAATCCACCTATGTACGAGATTGAAGAATCGTGGGACGGTTTCCATTGGATTCATCACGATGACTTTACTCAATGTGTTCTTGCCTTTAGAAGATTAGATACTAATGGTAATGGTATTATCGCTGTATGTAATTTCTTGCCTATAAAGCGTGAGCATTATAATATAGGTGTTCCACATAAAGGAATTTACGAAGAGGTATTTAACACAGATAGTGTTGAATTTGGTGGCGAAGGTGTAAGCAACGGACAGAATATAAAAACTGTTGAGGTATCAATGCACGGCTATGACCAAAGCCTAGAGCTTACTATTCCACCACTTTCGGTTATGTATTTTAAATGTAAAGAACGCATAGGCGAGAGCAAGGGTGTTAATGTAGCTAAGGAAGACGAAGAAACAATAGAGGAAATTATGGAGCTAAGTGGAAAAATTGCTAGCTTAGAGGGAAAAGAAAAAATTGATATCGACAAAAAGCAGAGTGATAATTCCAAAGGAGCTTCAAAAAACATACTAAAAGAAAAAGAGTCATCAGAGAAAGTTAATATTGTAGTACAAAATGATGTTAAAGAGGTAGCAAATAAAGTAGCACAACAGCTAAAGGCTAGTTCTGTTGTTGTAAATAAGAAAGCATAAAAATAATATAAATATTGTATCAGGACATTTTGTTTAGAATACAGGTATATATAATAAGGAGGAAATGAAATAATGTATCCAAAGCAAACTACGGTGGCAATGATACTTGCCGGAGGACAAGGAAGTAGATTGGGTGTATTGACAAGAAAGCTTGCAAAGCCGGCTGTGCCATATGGTGGTAAGTACAGAATTATAGACTTCCCACTATCTAACTGTGTAAATTCAGGTATAGGGGCAGTAGGTGTATTAACACAGTATCAGCCTCTTGTACTTAATGAGTACATAGGCAATGGTCAGCCTTGGGATTTAGATGGCAGATATGATGGTGTAACCTGTCTTAGCCCTTATCAGCAAATGGATGGTGCATATTGGTATTCGGGTACAGCTAATGCTATCTATAGAAATATTAACTTCATTGAAAGATATGACCCTGAATATGTAGTAATACTTTCAGGTGATCATATTTATAAAATGGATTATGCTAAGATGATTTCAGCACATAAGAAGAATAAGGCTGCTTGTACTATTGCAGTAATTGATGTACCTCTTGAAGAGGCATCAAGATTCGGTATTCTTAACACTAATCCGGATGGTTCAATTTATGAATTTGAAGAAAAGCCTAAGAATCCAAAAAGCACAAATGCTTCAATGGGTATTTATGTATTTAGCTGGAGTAAGCTAAGAAAGTACCTTGAAGAGGACGAGGCTAATCCTGACTCAAGCAATGACTTTGGTAAGGATGTACTTCCTGCAATGCTTGAAGCAGGAGAGAGAATGTTTGCTTACGAATTTGAAGGCTACTGGAAGGACGTAGGAACAATAGATAGTCTTTGGGAAGCTAATATGGATTTGCTTGACCCAAAAACAAAGCTGGATTTAAGTGGAGAAACAAATAAGATTTATTCAAGAAACCCATCAATGCCTCCACATTACATAGGAGAAAATGCTAAAATCCAAAATTCGCTTGTTTCAGATGGTTGTGATGTAGACGGTACTGTAGAATTTTCTATACTATTTTCAGGTGTTACTGTAGGCAAGGATGCAACTGTCACAGCTTCTATACTTATGCCAGGTGCAGTAATTGAAGACGGTGCAGTTGTAGAATATGCTATTGTGTCTGAAAATGCTGTGATTAAAAAGAATGCACACATTGGAAACAAGAGAGAGAATGTAAGTAATGATGACGAATGGGGTATAGCTGTAATCGGTGACGGAATAACAATAGGTGAAAACTGTGTTGTAAAGCCTAAGGCGATGATAGATGCCGATGTTTTGGAGGTAGAATAATATGAGAAATAACGAAGTACTTGGTATTATTTTCGGCAATGCTTATGTAAATGATATGCAGTCATTAACATCTCACCGTGCAATGGCTTCTGTACCTTTCGGTGGAAAGTACAGAATGATTGATTTTACTCTTTCTAATATGTCAAACAGTGGTATTACAAATATAGGAATTATAGTAAATAAAAACTTCTTTTCTCTTATGGAGCATGTAGGCTCAGGTAAAAACTGGGATTTATCCAGAAAAAATGGTGGAGTTCATTTGCTACCTCCTTTTATTCAGTCAGGTGAAATTTTGGGCGACTCAGTAATAGAAAGCTTATATTCTGTAAGAAGATTTTTAAGAGATGCCTCTGAGGAGTATGTGTTGCTTACAGAATGTGGCTTTGTAGCAAATATTGATTACGGTAATATGATTCAATCTCATATTGATAATAATGCCGACTTTACAATAATGTATGTATCAGGCTTAACAAGCACAAGCAGAAGAGATGCACTAACATTTACTACAGGCACAGACGAAAGAATTGAGGAGTTTATGGTTGAGCCTTCTGCAAAGCCAGAGAGTAATGTTGCAGTTGGAGCTATACTTACAAATCGTAAGCTTTTGCTTGAGCTTGTACAGGAGAGTATTAGTAAAAATCAGCTTAATTATGTGCGTAATATTTTCCAAGCTGGTGTAAGAAATTATAGATTTTTTGGATATAAATTTGAGGGCTATTATTCATTAATAGGCTCAATAAATGAGTATTTTAATTCTAATATGGATTTGTTAAACAGAGAAAACAGACAGGCACTCTTTAACAGCAAATGTCCTATTTTTACAAGAGTGCGTGACGATATGCCAAGTAGATACGGTTTAAACTCTTCTGTTAAAAATTCACTTATTGCGCAGGGCTGTATCATTGAGGGTGAGGTTGAAAACAGCATAATCTCTAAAGGCGTGCGTATAGGCAAGGGTACAAAGGTAAGCAATTGTATTATTATGCACGACACAAAGATTGGTGAAGGTGCAACCTTGAATTATGTTATCAGTGATAAGGATGTAGTTATTAAAGATGGTAGAGCATTATGTGGATATGACTCATTCCCAATTTACATTCCAACTGAAAAAGTGTTATAATATAAACAACAAAGAAAAACACGGAGGTAAAATATATAATGAAAATTCTTTATTGTACAAGCGAAGCTAATCCATATGCAGGTACAGGTGGTTTGGCTGATGTTGCAGCATCATTACCTAAGGCATTACGTCAGCGTGGTGTGGATTGTAGAGTAGTTATGCCACTTTATGGAGATATTCCACAATATCTTAAGGATGGTATGAAGTATATTAATAACTTTACAGTTCCTGTAGCGTGGAGACATCAGTACTGTGGTCTTTTCTGGGCTGAGTATGATGGTGTTATATTCTATTTTATTCATAACGACTATTACTTCACAAGAGATGGATTGTATGGTTTTTATGATGATGCAGAGAGGTTTTCTTATTTCTCAAGAGCAATTCTTGAAATGCTACCATATATAGATTTCCACCCAGATCTTATTCATACAAACGACTGGCAGACATCTTTGGTGTCAACCTATTATTACTTCTTCTATTCAAAAAATCCTTGGTATAGTAACATTAAAAGCCTTTATACTATCCATAATATTCAGTATCAGGGAATGTACGGCTGGGAGGTTAATACCGAGTGTGTAGGTATTCCTGCTGACAGTGCAAAGCTACTTGAGGTAAAAGGTGATCTAAATATGGTTAAGGGTGCTATAGAGACTGCAACAAGAATCTCTACAGTAAGTCCATCATATGCAGGTGAAATTCTTGATCCTTGGTTCTCTCACGGATTAGACGGTATTTTAAGAGAGAAATCATATAAGCTATGTGGTATTCTTAACGGTATTGATAACGACAGCTATAACCCTGCAACAGATTTCCAGATGTATGCTAATTATACTCCAGAATATCCACAGGGTAAGGAAGAGTGTAAACGTAGACTACAGGAAAGATTGAGCCTTCCTCAAAGAGGAGATATCCCTATGATTGCTATGGTTTCTCGTTTGGTTAGCCATAAGGGTCTTGACATTGTTCGTGATTCTATCGAGGATATTCTTAATAATAATGATGTTCAATTTGTAGTTCTTGGTTCAGGTGATAAGGAATATGAGGATTATTTCCGTTCACTTCACAACAGATACCCAGGCAAGGTTTGCTTCTGCCCTGGCTTTGTGCCAGAGCTTGCACGTAAAATTTATGCAGGCTCAGATATATTCCTAATGCCTTCAAAGAGTGAGCCTTGTGGACTTTCTCAGATGATAGCTTTAAGATATGGTAGTGTTCCTGTAGTAAGAGAGGTTGGAGGACTAAGAGATTCAATTCACGATAGTCAGGACGGCTACGGAAATGGATTTACATTTAAAAATTACGATGCTCACGATGTACACTATGCTTTAACAAGAGCTATTAACGGATATTGGAATCGTGACGGCTGGAGACAGCTTGTATACAGAGCTATGACAAGTGATAATTCTTGGAACCGTTCAGCTAACGATTATATCAATGTATATAGAGATACAATTGATAACTGGAGATAAATAACCATAAAATTACCCACCGACTAAACTCGGTGGGTATAGCTATATGGAGGTATGAAATGGTAAATAATAATAAAATTTTATTGGCTAAAAGTGGAGATAAAGATATCTACCTTTACCCTAAAATGGCAAACAGACACGGCTTGATTGCAGGTGTAACGGGTTCTGGTAAAACTGTAACGCTTAAGGTGCTTGCTGAGTCTTTTAGTAGTATGGGTGTACCTGTATTTATGGCAGATATAAAGGGTGACTTAGGCAGTGTGTGTAAGCAGGGCGAGCCTAATTCTAATGTAGAGAGCAGAGTAGCAAAAATGAATTTGGAAAATTGGAGCTACGACAGCTTTCCTACAAGATTTTGGGATTTAAGTGGTGCAAATGGACACCCAGTAAGAACCACTGTTTCCGATATGGGACCTATGCTTATTTCAAGATTGTTAGGTCTTTCAGAGGCACAGGAGGGTGTTCTTGATATTATATTCAGAATAGCTGATGATAAGGGCTGGCTGTTGATAGATTTAAAGGATTTACGCACAATGCTTAATTATGTAGGCGAAAACAGAAAGGAATATATAACCGAATATGGTAATGTTTCTGCACAAAGTGTAGGTGCTATATTGCGTTCATTAATTCGTTTGGAGGACGAAGGAGGTAAAATGTTCCTTGGCGAACCAGCCTTTGATTTTAATGATTGGCTAAGCTGTGACGAAAAGGGAAGAGGCTATATAAATATTTTACATAGCGTTAATCTGATTCATACACCTACAATATATTCATTCTTCCTTTTGTGGCTTTTATCAGATTTATTCGAAAAATTGCCAGAGGTAGGCGACTGTGAAAAGCCTAAGCTTGTATTTTTCTTTGATGAAGCACATCTTTTATTTAATGAAATGCCTGGTGCCTTAACCGAAAGAATTGTACAGGTAGTTAAGCTGATACGTTCGAAGGGTGTTGGTGTTTATTTTATTTCACAAAGTCCAGGGGATATTCCTGATTCTGTTCTTGCACAGCTTAATAACCGTGTACAGCACACACTACACGCTTACACTCCTGCTGAACAAAAGGCAGTACATACAGCAGCATTTTCGTTTAGAGCAAATCCTGCATTTAATACCGAAGAGGTAATATCACAGCTTGGTATAGGTGAAGCACTTGTTTCTACATTGCAAGAGGACGGTACACCTGCCATTGTTGAAAGATGCAAAATATTACCTCCACAAAGCTTTATGGGTGCAATAACCCCAGAGGAAAGACAAGCTGTAATAGACAACAGCAGCATAAAAGGTAAATATGATGTAATGGTTGATAATATATCAGCCTATGAAATGATATTGAACCCAACAGTAGCCACAGAAGAAAATCAAGAGGCTGAAGCTGATAATGAAGAAAAAGCTACTGAAAATTCTAAGGATATCTGGGTATGCTCCTGTGGAAAAAAGAATAAGAATAAATTCTGCACAGAATGTGGAGGAGTTAAGCCTGAAAAAGAGAGTAAAAAAGAAACTAATAAAGATGTATGGTTATGTGAATGTGGTAAGGAAAACAGTAGTAAATTCTGTAGTGAATGTGGAAAAAAACAGCCTGAGAGCAAAAGCTGGAAATGTGTCTGTGGTGCAAAGAACAAGGGGAAATTCTGTACAGAATGTGGTTTTAAAAAGCCACAACCAACTGACGAGCAATGGAAATGTGCGTGTGGTACATTAAATATGCATAATTTCTGTTATAATTGTGGTTCAAGAAAGCCTAATGTATCAGGGAATAATTTCAATCCTAATAATAACTATAATTTTACACCAATAAATAATTATAATATGACACAACAATTCCCAAATAATACCAGTCAGCAGAATAATAGACAGCAACATAATCAACAGATAAACAAGCAGGTACCAGTACCAAAAAATAATAATGCAAACAAAAATGTTAAAAAAGAGTCCAATAAAAAAGAAATGACCTTCGGAGAAAAAATTACCAGAGGTTTGTTTGGAAGCAGAAAGTAATTTTAGGCGTCAGGCATTAGGCAAACTCTAATGCCTGACAAATAAAAGTATAAATTATAGATGTTATTAACAAAAAACACCCCAATTACTTATGCGAAATGATGTTATTAAATAATTTTCAAAAAATTTAGAAAAAGTGTTGACAATATACTTTAAGTTTGCTATAATAACTATCGTCGCCTGAGGGTGAACGTTAAATTACAAATATGCGGATGTAGTTTAGTGGTAGAACTTCAGCCTTCCAAGCTGATCGTGTGGGTTCGATTCCCATCATCCGCTCCAACTACATCATCTAAGATGTAATCTGCGCCAGTAGCTC
>JAXJUF010000009.1:0-28215 GCA_036309185.1 Acutalibacteraceae bacterium | reverse complement strand
CAGTTGGGGTTAACCCCAACTGTGTGCAACATTCAAATCTAAACTTTCATAAATAAACTTACACACTTTTCTTGACAAACCCTCTTGTGGACAGAATTTATTCAGCACTTCGTCCTTCTCCTTGACAAGCGTCAGCTTTCCTGCATTGTCATCCTTCTTCTGAGTAAATTCTCATCAACAATCTATTCTAGTGTTCAAACAGGTATTAGTATAACTATTAAATTTATGCATTTCTGTAAATTATTGATACTCTATATATTAACAAAAGCAAAATGTAAAAAGTGCTTGACATTTTGCTTTTGTTAATATATAATCTCATTGTAAAGTTAACTTTACATAAGGAGGCGATTATTTGAATAACAGAATAAAGGAATTAAGAAAAGCTCACGGTATCACTCAAGAGGATTTAGCAAACAATGTAGGTGTAACACGACAGACAATTATTTCATTAGAAAATGGCAAATACAATGCTTCGTTACAGCTTGCTTATAATATTGCAAAATATTTTAACGTAACTATAGAAAATGTATTTATTTTTGAGGAGGACTAATTATGGATTTTAAGAAAAAGTTGAAAATCAGATTGTTTTTTGCAATAGGATATATCGCTTTAGGACTAATAATGATAGCTTTGTTTAATATTATCAAGACTGAAAACACCTTTTTATCTTCATTTGGTTTTGCACTAATAATAGTTGGAATAGCTAAGGTGAGAAACTACTTTTTGATAACTAAAAATGATGAAACCTTAAAAAAGCAACAAATTGCAGAGAATGATGAACGCAACATATCTATTGCAAACAAGGCAAAAAGCATTTCATTTATCATTTATATTATTTTAGTATGTGTTTCTATCATTGTTCTGAACCTGTTAAACCAAGTAAAGCTGGCAACTATTCTTTCTGTTTCTGTTTGTGTTTTAGTTTTAATTTATTGGATTAGTTATTGGATAATAAGTAAAAAATCATAGTTTAATAATACTGCTTACAAAAAACCAGCCGTAGCTACGATAAAAGCTATGGCTGGTTTTATTATAAGTTTTATACTAGAGCTTGTTTTAAAAAAGAAAAAGTGCTGGATTTTTGGTGCGAATCGAGGGATTTCAAGGCAAAATAGAGAGTGCTTTTGATTTTTCAAACAAACCCTAGTATAACAAGTAGCTGTTTTGTCTTTTGTTAAATTTTAAATTTTAAAAGCATATCCTTTTGCTCAGGGGTTACTCTAAGGCTTTCTCTGCATTTTTGAATGGCTTTGTTTTGAACCCATTTGTCAAGTTTATATTTACTGAAAAGATTTGTTGTAAGGTCAGGGTATTTAATGTAGCAAATACTTAACGCCCATGCAACAGCCATTTTAACATAATATTTATCATTTGTTATATTTTCAAGTGCTTGGAGTGTTGATTGAATATAATCATCATTTATATATTTCTGTAAAAGTATTACAACTGCAAATCTTATTTCAAATTCATTGTCAGAGTGTAAATAAGGCTCTATAAAATCCATAAAAGAGGCAAGCTGATTTTTTGGAGGCTTTATGCCACTGCAAAAGGTATCACATACAGCCCAGTCGTGAATTTGAGGTACAAAGCTTTCTATATATTCAAGTTTTTTCTGCCAGTCACATTTTATATAGCCTACAACAATGCCTTTTAGCATAAGCTCTTCGTAATATTTGTTGTTAACAAAGGAAAGGTATCTGTCAATATCATCACATTCTTTTATAAGCTCTTTTGCTAATGCTCTTAGCTTTGGTACAGGTATACCAAGCATATTATTAACATCTGGTACTAAACTGCTGTGAAATTCCTGATGCTTTTTATCAGCCATACTTTCCAGCCTCTGCAAAAGAATATCATAATCTGTTTGTGCAAACATAAAGCTACACCTCTTTTAAAATATTATCCCAAAACTCTTTTTGCTATATCAACGCTTTCTTTAGCGTCACGGCTATAAAAATCTGCACCGATTTTTTCTGCGTATTCAGGTGTAAGTACAGCACCACCAACCATTACCTTACAATCGCATTTTTCTCTTAGCAGTGCAATAGTTTCTTCCATAGATTTAAGAGTAGTAGTCATTAATGCAGATAGTCCTACAAGCTGTACATCGTTTTCGATAGTTGCGTTTACTACATCTTCATATTCAACATCTTTACCCAAATCAATAACAGTGTATCCGTAATTTTCAAGTAAAACCTTTACTATATTTTTGCCTATGTCGTGTACATCACCTTTAACAGTTGCAAGTATGATTTTACCCTTACTTACAGGTGCTGAGTTTTCGCTGATAAGCTTTTTCTTGATTACCTCAAAGCAAGCCTGTGCAACTGTGGCTGATTGAATAAGCTGAGGTAGGAATATTTTCCCCGACTCAAAATCAGAGCCTGCTTTGTCGAGTGTAGGAATAAGATGTTGATTAATTATCTCCATAGGTGTAAGAGTATTTAGCATTTGTTCTGTAACTAATGCACCCTCTTTTTTTAGTCCGTTTTCTATGGCATAGCTTAATGAAACCTCAGATTTAGGTGTTGTTTCTTGCTTTTTAACTGCTGTGTTGTTATATGCTTTAATAAATTCAACAGAGTTTTTATCAATATTTGCAAGAAGCTTATATGCTCGTACTGCCCCTGTCATTGCTTCTACGTTAGGATTTATAATAGGTAGGTCAAGACCCTTTTGTAAAGCCATTGTTAAGAATGTAGAGGTTACAAGCTCTCGATTAGGCAGACCAAAGGAGATATTAGAAACACCAAGTACGGTTTTTACACCAAGCTCTTTCTTAACTCTTTCCAAAGCGTTAAGAGTTTCAGTTACACCCTCTTGTTCAGCTGACGCTGTAAGAGTAAGGCAGTCTATATAAATATCCTTATTTTCTATTCCAAGTGCATTTGCACGCTCTACAATCTTTTTTGCAATCGCAAATCTACCATCAGCTGTTTTTGGAATACCGTCTTTATCCAGTGTTAAGCCAACAACAGCAGCACCGTATTTTTTTACCAAAGGCAACACAGCTTCCAGTGATTTTTCCTCGCCGTTTACTGAGTTTACAATAGGCTTACCACTGTATACACGTAATGCACTTTCAAGCACCTGTGGAATGGTGGAGTCAATCTGCAAAGGTACATCAACAACACCTTGCAATCCTTTTATTGCTCTTACCATCATTTTTTCTTCGTCTATTTCAGGTAATCCTACATTAACATCAAGAATTTCAGCACCTGCATTAACCTGCTCTATACCCTGTGTGAGAATATAATCTAAATCGTTATTTCTCAGAGCCTCTTTAAATAGCTTTTTACCTGTAGGATTAATTCTTTCACCGATAATTCTTGGCTGATCTACAACAACTGTTCTGGTTGCAGAGCATACAGCTGATATAGCCTTGTTGCTACGTTTAACAGGTTTGATTTTGCTTAGCTCAGCTGTTAGCTCTTTAATATATTCTGGAGTAGTTCCACAGCATCCACCTAAAATCAAAGCTCCTGTAGGTACAATATTTTCTGCAATACTTGTGGCAAAATCAACAGGCTTTAGATTGTACATTCCAGTTGCTGGATCAGGTAAGCCAGCATTTGGTTTAACTATAATAGGTAGCTTTGTCCATTTTGCAAGCTCCTCAATTACTCCTTGTAGCTGTACAGGACCAAGAGAGCAATTCACACCTACGGCATCTACACCTAAACCCTCAAGTGTTATAGCCATTGAGGATATACAACAGCCTGTGAATGTACGCATATTTTCTTCAAAGGTCATAGTACATAGAATTGGCTTGTTGCTGTTTTCTTTAGCTGCAAGTACTCCTGCTTTAATTTCAGCTAAATCTGTCATTGTTTCAAATACAATTAAATCAGCTTCTTTGCCAGCTTCTATAATTTCCTTATATATAATGTAGGCTTCGTCAAAGCTCATACTTCCTGTAGGCTCCATAAGCTTGCCGATAGGGCCAATATCAAGTGCCACAAGTGTTGAAGTACCTAGTGTTGCTTTTTTGGCAACGTTAACACTTGCAGAAACTACTTCTTTTACACTGTAGCCACTTTCAGCCAGCTTATAGCTGTTAGCACCAAAGGTGTTTGTATATATAACCATTGAACCAGCATTAATATATGAACGATGTATATCTTCTACTATTTCGGGATGAGTAATGCTTAAGGCTTCGGGACATTCTCCGGTTTTTAATCCCTTTGCCTGTAGCTGTGTACCCATAGCACCATCTAAGATTATAAATTTATTTTCCTTTAATAATTTATTGAACACAGTGATTACCAACCTTTCTGAATTGACAGGTGTTTTTTAAATTACAGCATAAGCAACCACGCTTTGCGGGAGAAACAGGCGAGTGAGAAAGTCCTATAATAGCTGTAACCGATTTAATGGGGGTGAGCATCATACTGTCGTCTGTACAAAGTCCTATTTTGCGTGGTGCGTCTAATATATTAAGTATATCCTTTTGTAAAGTAATTGGCAAGTCGCCATAGCCTGGGCTATATCGCCAGGTTTTGTAGCAATTAGGCATAGAGGTGTGAATTTTTTCCTCGACTTTGTTACACACCTGCTCAATTGCTACACTTGCAAGACTATTTATAGCAATAGCCTTGCTCATATCTTCAAGCTGTGATTTGCGAATTAGTGTATCTATTTTACCCGAAAGTGTAGCACACATTATCACTACTCCAAAGCAGTTAGTTAAATGTTTTTTAATATCTTCACCACTAAGCACAAGATTTGTTCCTGAAACCTCAATACCGGTTTCAATTTCATTTATATCAAACACCTTGTAGCAATACCTAGGAATACAGCTTGAGATTACAAGCTGTTCACATTTACTAAGTGTATTCATAGTGTTATTGTCAGCCATACCCTTTTTACAGCCCATATATCTTAGTGCTTCATCAAAATTAAGACTATCAAGAGTTATCATTAAGTACCTCCGTAGTATGAGGATTGGAAATTATAGTAAGGTTTTAATGCTTCTTGCAATCTTAGTTGCAACGTAAGGATTATTCATTGTGTAAAGGTGTATTCCCTCAACCCCATTTGCAATAAGGTCAACAATCTGATTTACAGCGTATGCAATACCAGCGTCACGCATAGCCTCGGGGTTATCTCCATATTTTTGCATCATCATAGAAAATTTTCGTGGTAGAGAGGCTCCACACATACTTACCATTCTTTCAATCTGCTTGCAGTTTGTTACAGGCATTATTCCTGCCTGTATAGGTACATTTATGCCAGCGATTCTCGCTTTTTCAATAAAGCTGTAAAAAGCCTCATTATCAAAAAATAATTGAGAAACAAGAAAATCTGCACCAGCGTCTACCTTTTTCTTGAGGTTTAATATATCCTGAATTTCATTTTCGGAGTCCATATGCATTTCAGGGTAGCAAGCACCACTTATGCCAAGCTCAGGATTTTTTTCCTTTATATATGATACTAAATCGCTTGCGTATGAAAAATCATTTTTAGGTGCTATTTCAGGGTTGTGGTCACCTCTTAAAGCAAGTATGTTTTCTACACCTGATAATTTAAAGCTCTCAATAGCCGAGTCTATTTCTTCTTTAGTGTTTGTCAAACAGGTTAAATGTGCTACAGGCTCTACATTGTGCATATTCTTAATAATTGAAGCAATTCTGCCTGTATATTTTCCGTTACCTCCACCACCTGCACTATATGTAACACTTATATAGTCAGGGTTTATATCTGTAAGCTGTTCAAGTGTGTTGTATACAGTTTCAATATTATCTGTAAATTTCTTTGGTGGAAACACCTCTAAAGAAAAGACTACTTTATTATTATTGAATTTATCTACTATTTTCATAGCTACATATCCTTTCAAAAATCAACAATTAAAATTATGAATGAATTATAACATAAACAAATTTCATATTCAATTAATTGCTCATATGAATAATCTATAAGTATTGTTAGTTTTTTTCTATAGATAAGCTGTGTAATGTTGTGAACTAAAAATGATATTTAAATAACAAAATTAAGTGAAGAAATTCAAATGAAAAAAGAGAGTGTTTGTCGGTTTAAATCAATAACCTTGAAAATATGTTATGGAAAATATTTTCTATATATTTTATACAAAATTAACATTTTATCTTCTGCAAAAAAATCAATATAAAAAAATTACCCCTTATGTTATAATGTATGAGATGAATATAGAAAGGGAGGAGACAAAAATGTTTCTTAACAAAAACACATTTGGCAGAAAAGCTTTAAGCGTTATGCTTGCTGCTGCTATGATCTCTTCTGTTGCTATTACTACAGCTGTTACTACATCAGCTGCTAAAACAACAGAGGTTGAGGCTCAGGCTACAGCAACAACAGCTAAAAGTGGTGCCAATCAGTATGGTTTGAAAGATAATGTTCAAGACGGTGTTATCCTACACGCTTGGCAGTGGTCTTTCAAGAATATTAAAGAACAGCTACCTAAGATAGCTGAAGCTGGATATACAGCAGTACAAACATCTGTTGTTCAGCGTTCAAAAGAAGGTACAGTAGGTAAAGGAAATAGTGGTTGGTGGGTATTCTATCAGCCAGCTGCTTTTGAAATCGACAATACAGGTAACAGTGCACTAGGTACAAAGGCTGATCTTGAGGCTCTATGTACAGAGGCTGAAAAGTACGGCATTAAGGTTATCGTAGACGTAGTTGCTAACCACTTGGGTAACAGCAGTAGCTATGACCTATCACCAGCTATTCCTGATGATATCAGAAATGACTCAAACTGTTGGCATCCAGAGGGTTTCTCAGAAATCAACTATGGCAACCGTTACAGTATTACACACGGTTCAATGGGAGGACTTCCTGACCTAAACACAGAGAACCCAAAGATTCAGAACTATGTTTCTAACTATCTAAAAGAGTGTATTGATGTTGGTGTTGACGGTTTCCGTTTTGATGCTGCTAAGCACATTAGCGTTCCTGATGAAGGAAGTCAGTATAATTTCTGGCCTACAGTATTAGGTGCAGCAACAAGCCATGCACAAAGCACTAAGAACTTTACACCTTATTACTATGGTGAAGTATTGTATCAGACAACAGAGGGCGGCGGTCCTGCAATAACAAGCTATACAAAGTATATGAGCGTTACAGATGACTCAACAGGTAATGGCATTCGTGGTGCTGTTAACGGTGGTAATGCAGCAGGTGCAGCAAAGAGTACATATGATAAGGGTACTTCACCTGATAAGCTTGTATTGTGGGCAGAGTCACATGATACATACTCAAACGAAAGTAGAGAGTCAACTAATGTAAGTGATTCTAACATTAATAAAACATGGGCACTAGTAGGTTCTCGTAACAAATCTTCAGCTCTTTACTTTGCTCGTACACAGGGTTACCGTGGCGGTACTATGGGTAATATTTATTCAACACAGTGCTTCAATAAAGAGGTTGCTGAGGTTAACAAGTTCCACAACTACTTTGCAGGACAGGGCGAGTACCTATCTTCAAGTGGTTCAATCGCTTATAACGAGCGTGGCACAGAGGGTGTTGTTCTTGTAAATGTAGGTGGTTCTTCACAGCAGGTTAGCGTTAAGGCTAATAAGATGAAGGACGGTACTTATAAGGATCAGGTATCTGGTAACACATTTACAGTATCAGGTGGTACAATCAGAGGTCAGATCGGTAACACAGGTATTGCTGTTGTTTACAACGCTGTTCCACAGGCTGGTATTTCAGCTACTCCAGGTACAGCAGGTAGCACATATAAGTACAAGACAGATACACTAACAGTTACTCTAAATGCTACAAACGTATCAAACGCTAAGTACTCAATCGACGGTGGTGCTGCTACAGCATACACAGATGGTACAAAGATTACACTTGGTTCAGGTAAGGCTTATGAGACATCTCAGACTCTTACTCTAACAGGTACAAACACAACAACAAACGCTGCAATTTCTCAGACATATACATACTATAAGACAAATCAGGGTACAACAATCTACTTTGATAACAGCTCTTATAACTGGTCAAAGGTATATGCTTACATTTACTCAGGCGATGGTGAAACAGCTCAGTCAGTTGCTGCATGGCCTGGTGTACAGTTGACAAATAAGTCAGCTAAGAGTGGCTATCTATATTACGATCTACCAGATGGTTTTGATTCAGCATCAGTAATCTGGTCAGATGGCGTTGATGGAACATCAAACAGATATCCTGCAGATATGGAGCCAGGTCTTGCTATCGGTGGTTCATCTAAGTTGTTCACATCAGGCAAAACATGGAAGGATTACTCAGAAACAGTTGATCCAACAGCTCCAACATCTCCAACAGCTTCAACAGATCCAACATCTCCAACAACAACAAATCCACCTGTAGGTTCTTACATAAAGGGCGATGTAACAGGCGACAACAAGGTTGGTATGAAGGATTGTGCTGTACTTCAGAAGTCTCTTCTTGGTTTAGTAGAGCTTGATGCAACTAAGAAGCTTGCTGCTGATGTAAACGGTGACGGCGAAATCGGTACAACAGATGTTGTTATTATTATGAAGTATCTTGTTGGCTTTGCTAACACATACAATGTAGGTTCAGTAGTATCAGGTCCTGTAGATCCAACAGACCCAACAGCTCCAACAACTCCAACAACTCCTACAGCTCCAACAGACCCAACAAATCCTCCAGTAGGTGGCAACACAGTTTACCTAAATGATGCTGCTATTCATACAGGTGACGAGAGATATGCTATCTATGTATGGAAGTCAGAGTCAGACAGCAAGTGGGTTAGCATGACATCAGCTGGTTCAAACCTATATCAGGCAGAGGTTCCAAATGGCTATACAAACATCATCTTCTGTAGAATGAACGGTGCTATGTCAGATAACAACTGGAACAATGTTTGGAACCAGACACCAGACCTAACATTCAACAGTACTCAGAACTTGTACACAGCTACAGGCTGGGGTTCAAATAACCATTTCAATGGTAACTGGGGTTCTCAGGGTCCTATCGATCCAACAAATCCAACAAATCCTCCAGTAGGTAACAATGTAGTTTACTTGAACGCTGGTGCTATCAATACTGGCGAAGAGAGATATGCTATCTATGTATGGAATGATAATGGTAACCAGTGGATTGATATGACATCAGCAGGTTCAAACCTATATCAGGCAACTGTTCCAGATGGTTATACAAACATCATCTTCTGTAGAATGAATGGTTCTACAAGTGAGAATAACTGGAATACAGGTACTCTTTGGAATCAGTCAGCAGACCTAACATTTAATAGCAGTCAGAACTTATTCACAGCTACTGGCTGGAATGGTGCTCAGTTTAATGGTAACTGGTCAGCTAAATAATTAAAACCTATTTTTAAATAATCATTCTGAGAAGATTTGATTAAAACTTAAATAGTTAGTTTTGGAAATTTCCCACCTTGCTTTTAGCAGGGTGGGATTTTTGCGTACAGATTATTCAAAAAAAATTTATAAAAATTCTTAAATTACTAGCATTTTTTATCGAATAAGTGTATAATAAAGGTTAACAGCGTTAAAGTGTATTACAATATGCTCAGTTGTTAAAAATATGTTTATGGGAGTAATGCTTATATGGAAATTTTGAAAAAAGCTGTTTTGCTTGCTAAAGAGCGAAATCTTGATATATGTCTTGCTTCCACAACGGGTAATACAGCAAGGTCTGCACTTGAGGTAATAAGTGAGATTAATTACACCGGTAAGTTGGTTGTAGTAAGAAATGTCTGTGGTTTTCATAAACCAGGAGAAACAGATATGGATAATAACGTGTATAACGAGCTTATCAAAAAGGGTGTAACGGTTATTACAGCTGCACATACACTAAGTGGCTGTGAGCGTGGTATCTCTAAAAAATATTCGGGTGTGTACCCTGTACAAATCATTGCGGATTCTTTGCGTATGCTCGGGCAAGGCGTAAAGGTCTGTGTGGAAATTTCATTAATGGCAAATGATGCAGGGGCTATTACTTATGGTAAGCCGGTTGTTTGTGTGGCTGGTAGTGGCAGTGGTGCTGATACAATATGTATAGTTACACCTGCATATTCAGCATCGGTACTTGATACCAAGATTAATGAAATTATAGAAAAGCCTGATTTGTATTGATAAACTGTAATTTACAAAAGGAGAGTTTTACATATGGAAAAGAAAAATTTAGACTGGGCTAATATTGGCTTTGGCTACAGAAAAACAGATAAAAGATATGTTGCAACATATAAAGATGGAAAATGGGATAATGGTGCTCTTATAGAGGACGATACAATTACAATGAGCGAATGTGCTTGTGTTCTACAATATGCTCAAACCTGCTTTGAGGGCTTAAAGGCTTATACAACATCAGACGGAAGAATTGTTTGCTTTAGACCTGACCTTAATGCTCAGAGAATGGCTGATACTTGTAAAAGACTTGAAATGCCTATACTACCAACAGAGCAGTTTGTTGAGGCTATAAAAGAGGTTGTACGAGCTAACGAAGCATATGTTCCACCTTTTGGCTCAGGTGCTACACTTTATATTAGACCATTTATGTTTGGTATAAATTCAGTAATAGGTGTAAAGCCTGCTGATGAATATCAGTTTAGAGTATTTACAACACCTGTTGGACCTTACTTTAAGGGTGGTGCAAAGCCTATTACTATTAAGGTAAGTGATTTTGACAGAGCTGCACCAAATGGTACAGGTAATGTAAAGGCTGGCTTAAACTATGCAATGAGCCTTCACGCAATTGTTACTGCACACGCAGAGGGCTATGATGAAAACCTTTATCTTGACCCTGCAACAAGAACTAAGGTAGAAGAAACAGGTGGTGCAAACTTCTTGTTTATTACAAAGGATAATAAGGTAATAACACCTAAGTCGGATAGTATTCTACCATCAATTACAAGACGCTCACTTATGACAGTTGCTAAGGAATATCTTGGTCTTGAAACAGAGGAGCGAGAGGTTTATTTAGACGAGCTTAAGGATTTTGCTGAGTGTTGTTTATGTGGTACAGCAGCAGTTATTTCTCCTGTTGGAAAGATTGTAGATCACGGAAATGAAATCTGCTTCCCAAGTGGTATGGAAAAAATGGGACCAATCTGTCAGAAGCTATATGATACTTTAACAGGTATTCAAAACGGAGAGATTGAAGCACCTGAGGGCTGGATTTGCGAAATTAAATAATTTTTACATAGTATAAAATAATAATGGTAATTGCAGGTAACACTGCAATTACCAATTTTAGTATTTAGTAAGAGTAATGAAATAAAGAAAAGTAGGTGTAGTATATGAGATATTTAAAAAAATCACAAAAGCTTGATAATGTGTGCTACGATATAAGAGGTCCTGTAATGGACGAAGCAAACAGAATGATAGCACAGGGTGAAGAAATTTTAAAGCTCAATATAGGAAACCCAGCTGTTTTTGGTTTTAGAGCACCACAGAATATTCTTGATAAAATGTCATCAAGCTTAGTTGATACAGAGGGCTATTCTGATTCAAAGGGTATTACAAGTGCAAGAATGGCTATTGTAGAGTATTGCAAGAAAAAAGGAATACAGAATGTTACTATAGATGATGTTTATACAGGTAATGGTGTAAGCGAGCTTATCACAATGTCTATGCAGGGCTTGCTTAATAATGGCGATGAAATGCTTGTGCCTGCTCCTGATTATCCATTATGGACAGCTTCTGTAACACTTGCAGGAGGTAAGGCTGTTCATTATACTTGTGATGAAAAATCTAATTGGTATCCTGATATAGAGGATATTCGTAAAAAGATTACTGATAAAACAAAGGGTATAGTTGTAATTAATCCAAACAACCCTACAGGTGCATTATATCCAAAGGAAATTTTACAGCAGATTGTTGACCTTGCAAGAGAATACGAGCTTATAATTTTTGCAGATGAAATTTATGACAGACTTGTTTTAGATGGCAAAAAGCATATAGCACTTGCATCACTTGCTTCTGATTTAATGGTAGTAAGCTTTAACGGACTTTCAAAATCACATTTAATAGCTGGCTATCGTTGTGGCTGGATGTGCCTATGTGGCGATAAATCTAAATGTAAGGATTATATAGAGGGACTTAACTTACTGTCATCAATGCGTTTATGCTCAAATGTTCCTGCACAGTCAGTAATTGAGCTTGCGTTGGCTGAAACTGAAGAAACAGAGAAAATGCTTTTACCAGGTGGAAGAGTATATGAGCAAAGAAATTTCATATATAATGCTCTTAATAATATCCCTGGAGTTTCAGCAGTTAAGCCAGAGGCAGCCTTTTATATATTCCCTAAGATAGATATTGATAAGTTTAATATAAAAGATGATGAAAAAATGGTGCTTGATATCCTAAAGCAAAAGCATATTTTGCTTACTCATGGTGGTGGTTTCCACCTAGAAACACCAGACCATTTCAGAATTGTTTATCTGCCAGAGGTTGAAACATTGAAAAAAGCATCTGATAAGCTTGCAGAGTTTTTCGGTGATTATAAACAGGATTAATAAAAACAGGGTTTCAGATGTGTTTTCTGAAACCCTGTTTGCTTATTACATTAACATTTCTGCAATAATTGTATTAGATACTAAAAAGCCTTCTTTGGTTAGTGCTATTTTATCTTCAGTAACTATTGTTAATTTATATTTTTCGTATTTTTTAGCAATTTCTATACATTGCGTTGGAATAGCCTCGCCAAAAAGCTTTTCATACTCCTTAAAGATTAAACCCTCTGCTAATCTTAGCCTTAGCATAATGTACTCTTCTGCGTTTGCTCCTGTGCCATCATAAATAATATTGTTATTGTAAAAATCCTCAAAGCTTCTTGGGTAGTAAAAACGTTTATTATCCATCATAGAATGTGCAGATGCACCAATTCCAAGATACTCGTCACAGTTCCAATATTTTAAATTATGTGTGCTTTCATATCCTTTTTTTGCAAAGTTAGAAATTTCATATTGCTCATATTCTTTTTCAGCTAAATAGCTTTGCATTGTAAGGTATAGCTCAGCCTGCATATCGTCATCAGGTAAATTAAGATTAGGTGCAAGCTTTTTGTACGGAGTATTCTCCTCAACCTTTAATATATATGCAGAAATATGCTTTGGATTTTGCTTAATACAAAAATCAATTGAGCTTATAAGACTTTCCTTAGTTTGCTCTGAAATTCCAACCATTAAATCGAGAGATATATTTTCAATTCCAGCTTTTTTTATTTTATCAATAGCATTGGATACATCACTGTTGCTGTGTTTTCTGCCAAGTAGCCTAAGCTCGTTTTCGTGTGCTGACTGCACCCCCAGAGAAATTCTGTTTACACCACATTTGGCAAGCTGGTTGAAATCAATATTTAAAGCAGAATTAGGATTCATCTCAATTGTAATTTCAGGAGATATCATATTAAAGCTATCCTGTGCTTTTTTAACAATTTCAGAAAGATATTCTGTACCGATTATACTCGGTGTTCCACCACCTATATATATGGTATTGAATTTTTTATCTTTATAAATAGGAGAAAAATAGTCCATTCTATCAAGCAAATGCTTAACATATTTACTTATTTCTTCTGTGCTTTCGGATTTAGAAAAAAAGTCGCAGTATAAGCATTTGTTAGAGCAAAATGGTATGTGTATGTATAATCCAGCAAAATGGTTCATAATAAATCATTCTTTCGTTATAATTTAATGTATTGATTAAATTATATTCTAAAGCTATTTGTAAAGTCAACTTATAATGCAGAAAACTATATTAATAAGGTTGACAATTGTAGGTAATCTAAGTAAAATATTTGTTGGAATAAAAACAAATATTAACATTAATATATATAGTAATCGGAGGAGTTATTTTGTCAAATTTTAAGAATGAGATAGAAAAGCGTAGAACCTTTGCTATCATTTCACACCCAGACGCAGGTAAAACAACACTTACAGAAAAGCTCTTGTTATACGGTGGAGCAATTAATACAGCTGGTTCAGTAAAGGGTAAAAAAACATCAAAGCACGCTGTTTCTGACTGGATGGAAATAGAAAAGCAGAGAGGTATTTCGGTTACATCGTCTGTTTTACAGTTTAAATATGATGGATATTGCATAAATATTCTTGATACACCTGGACATCAGGATTTCTCAGAGGATACCTACCGTACACTTATGGCAGCAGACTCAGCTGTAATGGTTATAGACGGTTCAAAGGGTGTTGAAAACCAGACTAAAAAGCTGTTTAAGGTTTGTGTTATGCGTAATATTCCTATTATTACATTTATAAATAAAATGGATAGAGAAGCAATGAATACCTTTGATTTGCTTGAAGATATAGAAAACGTACTTGGTATTCACACTTACCCTGTAAACTGGCCTATTGGTTGTGGTAAGGAATTTAAGGGTGTTTACGACAGACATTCAAAGAAAATACTTGCATTTACAGCTAATAATGGTCAAAAAGAGGTTGAAGAGCAGATTATTGATGTAGCTGATGCCAACATTGCTGACTATATTGGCGATGACCACGCAGAGCAGTTGCTTGAAGAAATTGAGCTTCTTGATGGAGCAGGCGATGATTTTGATATAGAGGCTGTTCGTAATGGTAAGCTTACACCTGTATTCTTTGGCTCAGCTCTTACAAACTTTGGTGTTGAACCATTTCTTGAGAATTTCTTAAAGCTTACAACCTCACCATTGCCACGCAAAACAGAAAGTGGCGAGGTAGACCCTCTTTCAGATAGCTTTTCAGCATTTGTATTTAAAATACAAGCTAATATGAATAAGGCTCATAGAGATAGAATAGCATTTATGAGAATTTGTTCTGGTAAATTTGAAAAGAATATGGAGGTTTTCCATGTTCAGGGTAATAAGAAAATGCGTCTTTCTCAGCCACAGCAGATAATGGCACAGGAGAGAGAGGTTGTAGAAGAAGCCTATGCAGGCGATATTATAGGTGTATTTGATCCAGGTGTATTCTCTATAGGTGATACAATTTGTATGGCGAATAAAAAATGTAAGTTTCAGGGTATACCAACCTTTGCACCAGAGCATTTTGCATTAGTTCGTCAAAAGGATACTATGAAGCGTAAGCAGTTTATAAAAGGTACCGACCAGATTGCACAGGAGGGTGCTATTCAGATATTCAGAGAGCTTGGTGCAGGTATGGAAGAGGTAATAGTAGGTGTTGTAGGTACTCTTCAATTTGAGGTTCTTGAGTATAGATTAAAGAACGAATACAATGTAGATATTATAATGAATACATTACCATATCAGTATATCCGTTGGATAGCGAATGAGGATATAGATCCTAAAAAGCTTGACTTGGCATCAGACACAAAGAGAATACAAGACCTTAAAGATAATAATCTATTATTGTTTACAAGCGAATGGAGTATTAACTGGGCGTTAGAGCATAATAAGGGCTTAATTCTACAGGAATTCAGCGAAAATTAATAAGTATGATTATAAAAATCGGTGAAGTTAAAAACTTTACCGATTTCCTTTTTATATAGAATAAGATTATAAATAGATGACAAACTAAATGTAAAAAATTACATTTTGTAACCATAGCTGTAACAAATATAAGCTGGATTTTCTTGAAATATAGTGTAAAATCAAATACAGCTGTTTGTAAACTTTTTATTAATGAATTATTACTAAAAATATGTATTTTTAGGCACCTAAGCAATAAAATATATTAAACATATTAAAATAATCTTATTTTACAATAATTATAGCATAATCTTATATTAAACAAGCTAAAAGGTTTGTTGTGAAAAAGCTATAAATAAATGTAGATAAATATATGATTATTGTGCTAAGTGAAATATTTTGAAAAAAACCTTGCAATTTATTCATATGTATGTTAAACTGTAACCAAATTGTTACCAATTGTAATTGTTGTAATGATGCTTTACATATCCTTTGGTAACAAAATTTCAAGGTCGAATTTACTGGTTTTATTTGCAACAAAGGATATTTGCATAAATTCAAGGAGGTTTAATCCAATGCACAAACAAAGTAAAGGAAAGATAATTCTGTCTCTACTATTGTCAATCATTATGATTTTCTCAGTAGTAACAGTTGGAACAGTGTCTATGTCTGCAGAAACAAGTACAGGTATTGGCTTGTGTGCATATGCACTTAATGCATATAACGAGGGCTGGCCATATGTATGGGGTGGATGTTCATACGGTGCAGTTGACTGTTCAGGTCTTATTCACAGCTACAACGGCGTAGGCGGTGTTCGTACAGATATGCTTTCCAGCTCACAATCAGCAGGTCTTGATTGGGGTTATGTGTCAAACGGTGTTCCTAATGTTCACGGTCTTGGTTTACACAAGCCTGGTCATGTTGGTGTTTACGTAGGTAGCAATCAGGTAATTGACGCTCGTGGCACAAACTGGGGTATTATCTATGCATCACTTAATTCTGTAAACTGGGTTGAGTGGTACAAGATTGTTGGTGTAAGCTATCCAGAAAATGGTTGGGTTAAGTTCGATGGTGAGTCTTTCTATTATGAAGACGGTGAGTATATCGAAAACACAACAAGAACACTAGACAATGTTAAGTATACATTTGACTCACTAGGTCGTTCAGACAAAGAGCCACCAAAGGACGCTTATGAGGTTACAGACTATTCTAAGGGTTCATCAAGCTCTTCAGGTTCAACAACTAAATATTTAAAGGTTGGTTCTCAGGGTGAGAAGGTTAAAGAGGTTCAGCAAATGCTAAAGGATCTTGGTTATTTTGATGACGAAGTAACAGGATATTATGGCACATACACTGCTGCTTGTGTTAAGGAATTCCAGGCTGATGCTAAAATTGAGGTTGATGGTATAGTTGGTCCTGAATTTATGAGCACAATCAAAAGTGACAAGGCTCCATCTAAAAATGGAGCAGGTACATCAAATAACAACTCATCAAATGATAAAAAAGAAGAGACTGAGGCTCCTACAGAGCAAGTAACAGAAGCAGTTACAGAAGCTCCTACAGAGGTAGTAACAGAAGAGGTAACTGAGGCTCCTACAGAAGAAGTAACTGAGGCAACAACAGAGGCAACAACAGAGGAAGCAACTGAGACAGTTACAGAAGAGGCTACAGAGGAAGCAACTGAGAAGGCGACTGAAGCTCCTACAGAAGCTCCTACATTACCACCAACTCCACTTGAGGATGGCGTTATCTACTACGGCGAGAATGATGTAGATGGCTGTACAGATATTGCAGATATGCAGACAAGACTTATAGAGCTTGGCTACTATACAACAGGTATTACTGGTGTATTTGATGATAATACATTAGTTGCACTTGAGAAATATTTTGCAGCTTCTGAGCTAAAGGCTGAAAGCTTTATTACACGTGAGCAGTATGATGTTCTTATGTCAGAGTCAGCTATAGCAAATCCAGATAATTCTGATTATACACAGGAAGAAATAAATAACGTTCAATCTATGCTTGTAAAGCTTGGTTATCTTAGCAATGCAACAGGTGTTTACGATGACACAACAATTTCTGCTGTAAAGACAGCTCAGGCTAACTTTGATATGGAAGTAACAGGTGAGATTACAGACGAGTTTGTAAAGGCTCTTGAGCTTGCAGTAGCAAGAAAGGATTCACAGGTTACTACAGGAACAACAACTACTACAACAGGAAACACAACATCAAATAGCACAAACGCTACAAGTGCTACTACTGCTACATCTGCAGTAACAACTGCCACAACATCAGCAAAGACTGCACCTGTAACAGGTTATTTTGAAGAGGTTTCAGCACCTGATTCATCAGATGATACAGCATTCTTACTTGTATCAGGTATGATGCTTACACTTGCACTGGGTACAGCTGTTGTATACCTAAAGAACAGAGTAGTAAGCAAGAAAAATAAGTAATTAAAATTAAACAATTTAAAAATTTAACCACCATATACTTTATTGTGAATTAGCAAGGTATGTGGTGGTTTTTTTAGAATTTTAAAAGGCTCAATATAAATAGTTGGTGTTACTCCAAACTATTTATATTGAGCCTGTTTTTTATGTGAAACGAGAAAGTATTATTGTAATAATCGTTACGAAAATTACAGCTGAAATACCTACACCAAGTAAAAATGGGTAAAAACGAGGGTGCTTACTTAGCTTGCGTTTTATTGTACTGCTGTTTGTACTGTTTACTATTCGTACTACCATAGCGGTTAGGTTATCGTCACTACCATTTTCTATTGCCATTTCAATTAATGCATTTACTGATTTTTTACATCTTCCGTCAAACATATAAAGAATTCTTTTAATATCCTTTTCATTTACGGTGTTAGTAATTCCGTCAGTGCATAGCAAGAACATATCACCGTTTGATACACGTATATTTCCACTTGCGTAAGGCTTTATGTTGGTTTCATCTGCAAACATACCTAAATGCTTTGTGAGGCTATGTCTTCGTACATCTTTACGTGCTTCTTCTTCTGTGAGTGCGTTCATTCTATATAGCTGGTCAGCTACAGTATGGTCACGTGTGAGCTTTGTGATTTTACGTTTAGATAAATGGTATATACTACTGTCACCAAGATTATAGGCTTGTGCAACACCGTCGGATATAGTTAATATAGCTACTGTACTGCCAATGCGTTCATTATTCTTTTTCATTTCATTACAAATTCGATTATTTGTATCGCTTATGTAATCAAAAATTTTATGTGTATTGCCTCTTGCTATATCATCTTTATAAAGCTCAAGGGTTTGTGCAGCAGTAAGAGAAGCAAATTCTCCTTTGCTTTGTCCACCCATTCCGTCAAATACAGCAAATACGCCTTCAATTACAGGTGATTGAAACGCTGTGGAGGTTTGGTTGTTTTTTTTATAGTTGGCAAACTTACCATTGAGAAAGTAATTATCTTCGTTGTTATTTCTGCTTATGCCAATATCAGAGCCTACAGCAGCCTTTGCAAACAAATTTGCCATTTGAATTCACCACCAAAAATAAAAATACAATAATTAATATGATAACCATTGTGTATATAATAACATATTGAAAGAGATTTAACAACTTTTTAATGAAAATAGATAAAAATTTAAATTAATTATGATTTCAATAGTAAAAAATAACATTATTAGTTATAAAATTTACTTTATAAATATTTTCACTTGTAGATTGTGTTGTTTAAGAATAAAAAATCAAATTATAATAAAAGCAACAAAAAATAAAGTTGAGAAATCGAAATTAAAATACTGGTGTATTTATATAAAAAAAATAAGTAAAGTTTATACAATAAAAGAATATCTTTTTTTAAGAAAAAATGGTAGCATATTAGTGTGTAATGTTAGGAGTGTTTCTAGATTTAAGGTGGAATTTGAGAAATACTTTAGTTGCTAAACTAATTTTAGGAGGTAAAATTTATGGTTAGAAGAAAATCAACCCGTATAGCAGTTTGCTTAATGTCAATTCTTTTGATTATAAGCACATTTGGTATGGGTACAGTAGCAGTTTCTGCTGCTGAAACTGACACACAGACTAGTGGAGCTGGTGGTGCAACAGCTGTTCTTAACAACACAGCTGGTTGGAGTACCTGCTATGTTTACTACTGGGGTAACAGTGGTAGCGTTAGCAATGGTACTTGGCCAGGAGTTCAACTAACAGACAAGGATAAAAACGCTGATGGTTACTATGAGGTAACAATTCCAGAGTCATGTCTTGCAGAGACAAACGGTGTTATCTTTAATGCTGGCTCAGGTGGTGCACAGAGTTTAGACCTTGACATCGCTTCAGGTGAGTGTAAGCTCTACAACAACAAAACAGGAAGCTGGGAAGAGTATGATACAAACCCTCTAAAGCTACAGTTTGAGGCTGATTGTGAGTCACCACAATATAAGGGCACAGATATTGTACTAAAAGCAACAGCTTCAGGTACTAGTGGTCCTTATACATACACATTTAAGGCTAACTCAACAACAATCTACACAGGAAGCAACAGTACTTGCACTTGGACACCTACAACAGCAGGTACATATACAGTTTCTGTAGAAGTAAGTGACGGACAGAACAAAAACTCAAAGAGCCTATCTTTTGAAATTAAAGATGATGCTACAGCAGTTGAGCCTGTTCTAAAGGGAATCACAACAGGTTATGCAAATAACAAGGTTCCTGTAAATTCATCAGTTGCAATCAATGTAAATGCTGCTGGTGGTAAGATTGGTACAAACCTTCTATTCTACAAGGTTGAAGTACTAACACCATCAGGTGATGCAACAGATGCAGTTTATTACAGACAAAGTAACATTCTTAACTTTACACCAACACAAAAAGGAAATTACACAGTAAACGTAACAGTTCAGAACAGCCACAACGCTGATGTTAAAAAGACATATACTGTTACAGCTGACACAACAACAGGCGATATTGCACCTTCAATATCTTCATTCACAGCTAATCCTACAACAGTAGAGGCTGGCTCAAAAGTTACACTAAAAACAGTTCTTGCTTCAGGCACAGGTACAGCTGACTTTACTTACGCTTACACAGCTAACGGTACAGCAATTAAGTCACAGACAACTTCAGCAACAAGTAACTCTGTAACTTGGACACCTGCAACAGCTGGCACATACACACTAAAGGTAACTGTAACAGATTCTAAGAATCTAACAGCTACTAAGTCTATTACATTTGTAGTAACAGAACCTGAGGAGCCAGATTATACTAAGGGTGATGTAAATAACGACGGAACTGTAAACGTACAGGATACACTATATGTTATGAAGTGCGTAAACAATACAGATGGTTTTGTACTAACACCTGGCACATCAGCATTCATGGCTGCTGATATGAACGGCGACTCAACTATCAGCGTAATTGATGTACTTGCAATAATGAAAGCATATCTAAGTGCATAAGACTTAGTTGTCTACCTATAATTGATATTATGGGCGAGGAGGACATTAACAATGAGAAAATTTAGTAAAGTAATAGCAGTTTTATTATCTGTTCTTATAATTTTAACTACAGGGATTGTTTGTGTTAGTGCTACTTCTACTAACAACGAAACATCAAAGGGAACAGATACAGGTATTACAGTTCATTACTACACAGAGAAAGCTGTTACTCCAACAGTTTACTACTGGAATAGCTTACCAATGAATATTGGTGAGCCTGAGTATCCTGGTGAGGCTATGATTAAGGATTCAGCTCAGGGTGAGAATTGGTATACATATACATTTAAAGATGTAACAAAGATTAATATGCTATTTATTCAAAATGGCAAACAATCTAAAGAGCTTACAAGAAGCAGTGCAGGTGAGTACTGGTATAAAAATGGTATATGGTATTCAACAAATCCTGAAAAGCTAGATCCACTAACAACAGACCTTCGTGAGGATACAATCTACTTTATAATCACAACTCGTTTCTACGATGGTGATAGTGGCAACAATGTTCACTGTTGGGATGACTCAAAGGCTAACAACCCAGATAGTGACCCAGCTTGGAGGGGTGATTTCCAAGGCTTGATTGATAAGCTAGACTATATCAAGGCTTTGGGCTTCAGTGCTATTTGGATTACACCTGTAGTTTCAAATGCAAGTGGTTATGACTATCACGGATACCATGCTTTCGACTTTTCAACAGTCGATGTTCGTTACGAAAGTGAAGGTGCTACATATCAGGATCTTATCAATGCAGCCCACGCTAAGGGTATGAAAATTGTACAGGACGTTGTATGGCAGCACACAGGTAACTTTGGTGAAAAAACATTCTGTCATATGTTTGATAAAAAGTATGACACAATTCAGGATCTTGCAGACATTGAAGCAAGTATGATACCTAGTGAAGAGTTGCTAAGTGCTTATGGTTTAAGCTCTGCTGCAGATTACTATGCACAGAAACCAGCGGTACAGTATCAGCAAAGACTTGATTTGATGAAGCAGCTTGCAGCAGCGGGTAACAATGCTACATCATCTCCTACTGGAGATATCGGAAACGATGCAATGGTATCAAGAGATTCTAAGTATAATTCTAAAAACTATTATCATAATGGTTATTGGCAGAGTCTTAACTGGGACGACTGGACCTGTAAGTTCTGTCAGATTGCTGGTGACTGTGTAGACCTAAACACAGAAAACCCAGATGTTGCAGAAAAGCTTGTAGAGCTTTACGGTGGATACATTGGAATGGGCGTTGACGCATTCCGTGTTGATACAGTAAGACATATTTCAAGACTTTCACTAAACACAATGTTTAATAAGCAGCTCAACGCTATTGGTGGTGACAGCTTCTATATGTTTGGTGAAATCTGTACAAGATATTCACAGGTATGGTACAGAGGTCACGCAAGTGAGTCTACAATGTTCTATACTTGGGACGAGCCGGATACATCTTACACTAGCCAGTGGAAGTGGGAGAATACTCCAGATAATGTTCAGCATAATATGGAGCTTACTCTAAAGCACTGGGCAGAGTATGATGACACAACTAAACAGCCAACAAGTACAAACGCATTCCTTAACGGTAACGATTATCACACACCTGATTACAGCGAGGCTTCAGGTATGGGTGCAATCGACTTCTTGATGCATTGGAAGTTTGATTCAGCAAGTGGTGCATTCAGTGGTGCTCTTGAAGAAGATAAATATTTCAATGACTCAACTTGGAATGTAGTATATGTTGACTCTCATGACTATGCTCCGGATAACAACCAGACAGAACGCTTTACAGGTGGCACAGCTACTTGGGCAGAGAACCTAAGCTTGATGTTCACATTCCGTGGTATTCCTTGCTTGTACTATGGTTCAGAGGTTGAATTCCAGAAGGGTCAGCTTATCGACAAGGGTCCAGAGCTACCTCTAAGCAAAACAGGTCGTGCTTACTTTGGTGAGTATCTTGAGGGTGATGTAAGTGCTTCTGACTTCGGTGAGTACACAGCAAGTGGTACAGTAGAAGAAACTCTTGATAGTACTTTGTCACAGCACCTAATGAAGCTAAATAAGATTAGAAGAGCTGTTCCTGCACTTCAAAAGGGACAGTATTCAGTAGACGGCGTAAAAGGCGATATGTCATTCAAGCGTGGCTATACAGATCCTAAGTCAGGCGAAAAGAGCTTTGCTTGTGTAGCTGTTACAAATTCTGCTACATTTAAGAATATTCCTAACGGTACATATATAGATGCTGTTACAGGCGAAAAGAAGACAGTTACAAATGGTACTTTAAGCATTTCTGCTTCTGGTAAGGGTAACTGCCGTGTATATGTACTAAGCTCAAACGGCTATACAGGAATTGATGGTAAAATCGGCGATACAACAACATATCTAAAATAATGATTTTACAAATGATTAAAAACAGCCTGTAATATTCAGATTGCAGGCTCAGAAAAGTAAATATAAAAAACAAGGAGGAGAGCGTGAGTGAATAACTTTAAAAGAGTAATTTCAATAGTTCTTACTGTATTAATAGTTGTTACTTGTGGTATTGTTTCAGTTAGTGCTGCAACAACTAATGAAGAAAAATCATCAGCTGGCAGTGGCATTACTATTCACTACTATGGTTCAACAACAACTCCAAGCATTTACTATTGGAACAGTCTACCAGTAAATATAGATTCACCTACATACCCTGGTAAGACTATGACTAAAGATACATCTGCAGCTGGTCCTAACTGCTACAAGTATTCTTTTAGCGATGTAACAAAGATTAACTTCTTGTTTGTTGAGAATGGTGTACAGTCTAAGGAGCTTGCAAGAGAGTACACAGAGAAGTCACAGGGTGATTGGTGGTACTACAACAACAAGTGGTATACAAGAGATCCATTTGTATATGATGATTATGAGCGTACAGACCTTAGAGAAGATTCAATCTACTTTATTATCACAACTCGTTTCTACGACGGTGATACAGGTAACAACGTTCACTGTTGGGACGACGCAAAGGCTAATAACCCAGACAGCGACCCAGCTTGGCGTGGTGACTTTAAGGGTCTGATCGAAAAGCTAGATTACATTAAGGCTCTTGGCTTTAGTGCAATTTGGATTACACCAGTAGTTTCTAACGCAAGTGGTTACGACTACCACGGCTACCATGCATTCGACTTTGCAACAGTTGACCCTCGTTACGAGAGTAGCGACACAACATATGAAGATCTTATCGCTGCTGCACATGATAAGGGTATGAAGATTGTACAGGACGTTGTATGGAACCACTCAGGTAACTTTGGTGAGGCTACACTTGCACCAATGTTTACAAAAGAGTACAAAACTGTTAAAGACCTTGAGTCAATTGACAGTATCCAGATGATCCCTAATTCAACACTTGCTAAAAAGTATCCTAACTATGCAACAATGAAGCCAGATGCACAGTATGCGGCTAGACTTGCAATTATGAAAGAGGATGCAAACGATACTAACAATTATTATCACCATGACAAGTCATTGAGCTATGGCTCATATACAGAGCAAACTGGCCAGATGGCAGGTGACTGTGTTGATATTAACACAGAAAATCAGGCTGTTGTTGATTACCTTGTAGATACATATATGGGTTATGTAGATATGGGTGTTGATAGCTTCCGTCTAGATACAGAAAAGCACATCAACCGTTGGACACTAAATATGGCTTACTTCCCTAAGTTTACAGCAGTTAAAAACTTCTATATCTTTGGTGAGGTTTGTGCTAGATACCACGGTGCATTCAACGAGAGTGGTGCTTCTGACTCTTGCTTCTTCTACACTTGGAAAGAAACAGACAGTGCTTACACAAGTGGTTGGAGCACAACAGATTGGAAATCAAACTATGATAAGGCTATTTCTCACTTTAAAAAGTATCAGACAAGAGATGAGTCTTTCAGCAGTGATAACGCATTCCTAAAGGGTAATGACTACCATACACCTGATTACAGCAAGGCAAACGGCACAGGTGTTATCGACTTCCCAATGCACTGGGCATTTACAACTGCTTCAGGTGCTTATGGTACAGCTACTGGTGCAGATAAGTATTACAACGACTCAACATGGAACGTTGTATACGTTGACTCTCACGACTATAGCCCTGATACATCACAGACAGTTCGTTACAACGGTGGTACACAGGCTTGGGCTGAGAATATGTGCTTGATGTTTACATTCCGTGGTATTCCTTGTGTATACTATGGTTCAGAGATCGAGTTCCAGGCTGGTCAGATTATTGATAAGGGTCCAGAACTACCTCTAAGTAAAACAGGTCGTGCTTACTTCGGTGAACACCTAGAGGGTAGCGTAACAGCTTCTGACTTTGGTGTATACACAGCAAGTGGTACAGTACAGTCAACACTAAGCAAGCCTCTAGCTCAGCAGCTATCAAAGCTTAACCAGATCAGAAGAGCAGTACCTGCTCTACAGAAGGGTCAGTACGCTTCTGTTGGTGATATGTGCTTCAAGCGTGCATATACAGATCCAGAAACAGGCGAGAAGAGCTTTGCTTGTGTAGCAGTAACAAACGGTGCTACATTCTCAGGTATTCCAAATGGTACATACATTGACGCTGTAACAGGCGACAAGAAGACAGTATCAAATGGTACACTATCAGTTTCATCTTCTGGTAGAGGTAACTGTAGAGTTTATGTACTAAGCTCAAACGGTTATAAGGGTATCAGTGGTAAGATTGGTGACACAACAACATACCTAAAATAATAATCTAAAATATAATTAGCTTTGAAGAGCCTGTAATATTTAAATTACAGGCTCTAAAAGACAAGAGAAAAATATAAGGAGGGATACGAGATGAATAGCTTAAAAAGAGTTATTTCAATAGCACTTGCTGTTATGATGGTTGTAACCTGTAGTATTATTAGTGTTAATGCTGCAACAACTAGTGTAGAAGAATCTTCAGCTGGTAGTGGTATTACTATCCATTACTATAGCACAAGTAAAACAACTCCAAGTATATACTATTGGAATAGTCTACCAACAAATATAAATTCACCAAATTATCCAGGCGTAGCTATGAAAAAAGATACAACTGCAATTGGTGGATCTGATGGTAGCTGGTACACATATTCATTTAAAGATATAACAAAGATTAACTTCTTGTTTGTTGAGAATGGTGTACAGTCTAAAGAGCTTACAAGAGAGTATACAGAAAGATCACAGGGTGATTGGTGGTACTACAATAATAAGTGGTATACAAACAATTCATTCGAACACGATGATTACGAGCGTACTGATCTTCGTGAAGATTCAATCTATTTTGTAATTACAACTCGTTTCTATGATGGTGACAAGGGTAACAACGTTCACTGTTGGGACGATTCTCAGGCTAACAACCCAGACAGCGACCCAGCTTGGCGTGGTGACTTTAAGGGTCTTATCCAAAAGCTTGACTATCTAAAGGCTCTTGGCTTTAGTGCAATTTGGATTACACCAGTAGTTACTAACGCAAGTGGTTATGACTACCATGGTTATCATTCATTTGATTTAGCAACAGTTGACCCTCGTTATGAGAGTAGCGACACAACATACGAAGATCTTATCGCTGCTGCACATGATAAGGGTATGAAAATTGTACAGGACGTTGTATGGAACCACACAGGTAACTTTGGTGATCCATTCCTTGCTCCTATGTTTACAAAGGAATATAAGACTATTCAGGATCTAGGTTCAACTGATTGTATGAAGGTTATTCCTGGTTCAGACCTAGCTAAGAATTATTCAAACTATGACAGTCTTAAGGGTGAGGCTCAGTTCCAGGCAAGACTTGACTGTATGAAGGCACATATTACAGAAACACTTAACTCTAAGGAATATTACCATAGAGAGAAGAGTATGGGCTATGAGTCTTCAATTGAACAGCAAGGTTCAATGGCTGGTGACTGTGTTGACATCAACACAGAAAACCCAGTTGTTGCAAAGTATATCACAGATACATATCTTGATTACGCAAACCTAGGTGTTGATGCTTTCCGTCTTGATACAGAAAAGCACATCAACCGTTGGACACTTAACAATGCTTATTTCCCAGCTTTCAACGATCTAAAGGCTGAGAACTTCCACATCTTTGGTGAGGTTTGTTCTAGAGTTCGTGAAACTTGGAACCACAATATTCCATCAAGCTCACCTGCATTCTTTACATGGGCAGAAACAGAAAGTGCTTGGAAGGGTAATTGGAACAACTCACACCCAACAGCTAACGTTAAGACATCTATTGCTCACTATGATGCTCATAGAAGTCCAGATGGTCTTCCAACAAGTAAGAACGCTTACTTGAATGGCAACGATTACCATACACCAGATTACTCAAAGGCTAACGGTACAAGTGTAATTGACTTTACAATGCACTGGAACTTCCAGGACGCTGGTAGTGCTTATAGAGCAGCTCTTAACGAGGATGACTATATGAACGACTCAACATGGAATGTAACATATGTTGACTCACACGACTACGGTCCAGACGGTATGGAAGGCACACGTTACAGCTTAGGTACACAGGCTTGGGCTGAGAACCTTTCTCTAATCTTCACATTCCGTGGTATTCCTTGTGTTTATTATGGTAGTGAGATAGAGTTTGCTAAGGGTATGCCAATCGACGTTGGTCCTAAGCAGCCTCTAAGCACAACAGGTCGTGCTTACTTCGGCGATCACCTAGAAGGTAGTGTAACAGCTTCTGACTTTGGTGAATATACAGCTAGTGGTACAGTAAACTCAACACTAAACAGCACACTATCACAGCACCTAATCAAGCTTAACAAGATTAGAAGAGCTGTACCTGCTCTACAAAAGGGTCAGTATGCAAATGTTGGCGATATGTGCTTCAAGCGTGGATACACAGATCCAGAAACAGGCGAAAAGAGCTTCGCTTGTGTAGCTGTAACAAATGGTACTACATTCTCAGGTATTCCAAATGGTACATATATTGACGCTGTAACAGGCGACAAGAAGACAGTATCAAATGGTTCTCTATCAGTTTCAGCTCCTGGTAAGGGTAACTGCCGTGTTTATGTATTAAGCTCAAACGGTTACAAGGGTATCAGTGGTAAAATTGGTGACACAACAACTTACTTAAAGTAATAATTAAATAGAATTACTTTGACGGTTTCAAATTCAAGCGAGTTTGAAACCGTTTTTATTGAAGGAGATAGAGAAACTAGGATTTGTCGAGCTTATGCACAAACTAAACAGCACAAATCAGTTACCCTAACATTACTCACTATATACACAATTGGTATGACTAGGCGTGGGGGATTCCATAAGGGGGCTTGACCCCCTTTGGTCGTTCAGTGAGGGGTTTGGGGAGAGGGATCGAAACCTCTCCCCAACAATCTTTGCTTACTTTCTTTTG
>JAXJUF010000008.1:0-15142 GCA_036309185.1 Acutalibacteraceae bacterium | reverse complement strand
CAGTTGGGGTTAACCCCAACTGTGTGCAACATTCAAATCTAAACTTTCATAAATAAACTTACACACTTTTCTTGACAAACCCTTGAGTTGGATAAAACTTTGGAGGTTGTTATAAATCTAATGTGTTAGCTTATGGCAATACATATTTGTTTCTGTATGCTTTGTATTCTTTTTTAAATGAACCCTCTTCGTTATGTCTTATTTCATTTAAATATTCGTGTGTTTCAAAGCTTTCTTCGTTTGTTTCAATCATACAAACTGCAATATTTGAACAGTGGTCAGACACTCGTTCAATATCTGTAAGCAAATCTGAGAATATAAATCCAAGCTCTATAGTGCATTTACCATCACGTAAACGCTTTATATGTCTTAGCTTTAACTCATCTACAAGCTTGTCTATAACCTGCTCAAGAGGCTCAATCTGCTTTGCAAGCTCAAGATTTTCTGTTGTATAAGCCTTAATTGTGTTATCAACAATTTCAATTAAAGCACAAACCAAAACGTCAAACTCTTTTACAGCACTTTCAGAGAATGAAATATTCTTTTCGTGCATTTCCTTTGCAGCCTTCATAATGCTTACAGCGTGATCACTTATTCTTTCAAAGTCACCTATAGAATGTAACATTTTAGATGCCTGTGCACTGTCACGCTCTGTAAGTGTTTTTGTACTTAGCTTTACAAGATATGTGCCAAGAACATCCTCGTAAACATCAATTTTAGTTTCGTCCTCTTGAATTTTTGTAGCAAGTGGTTCGTTATAGCCTGCTAAGATAGCACAAGCATCTGTAATTGTTATTTCTGATAGCTTAGCCATTTTATTAGACATATTAATGCAATGTGATGTTGCCACAGCAGGAGTAGCTAACAAACGCTCGTCGATAAATGGTGTATCGTCTTCGTTCTCTTTATCCTTTATTGTAAGACAAGCAAGCTTTTCAAGTGCTTTGTTAAATGGTAGAAGCAATGCAGTAGCACATACATTAAATACTGTATGAATAATAGCTATACTTGCAGGATTAACTATATCATCTAAAAATGCAAAATTTACAAAAAGATTAATTCCATAGAATAAAGCTAGTAATACTATTGTACCTATAATGTTAAAATACAAATGAACAAAGGCTGCACGTCTTGCGTTTTTCTTAGCACCAATACAAGAAATAAGTGCTGTTGCACAGGTGCCTATGTTTTGACCCATAATTATTGGAATAGCACTTGAGAATGTAACCTTACCTGTAACAGCCAAAGCCTGTAAAATACCAACAGAAGCTGATGAACTCTGAATAATAGCTGTAAGCAATGCACCTGCAACAATACCAAAGAATGGATTTGAGAACATTAGAAGAATTTCTCCAAATTCAGGAACCTCAGATAATCCCTTTACAGCATCACTCATCATATCCATACCAAACATTAAAATAGCAAAGCCGATAAAAATTCCACCGATATCTTTCTTTTTTTGACTTTTAGCGAACATAATCAATGCTATACCGATTATGGCAAGTATAGGTGAAAAGCTTGTCGGTTTTAGCATAGTCATTATAAGGCTGTCACCTTCAATGCCTGTAAGACTTAAAATCCAAGCTGTAACCGTTGTACCAACATTGGCACCCATAATTACACCTATTGCACGTGACAGCTTCATAATACCTGAGTTTACAAAGCCTACAACCATTACAGTTGTTGCTGATGAAGATTGTATAACAGCTGTAACCAGTATACCTACTAAAAAGCCTTTAAATGTACTTGAGGTTATCTTTTCAAGCAGTTTTTCAAGCTTACCACCAGACAGCTTTTCCAAGCCGTCGCCCATAGCGTTCATACCAAATAAAAATAAGGCAAGTCCACCAATAAGATTAAGAACATCAGTTAATCCCATAATCTTTTCCTCTCCGTATGTATATTTTGTTTTAGACCTCAAATTTTATAACAAATTTGAGAAAAAGTGAAAGCACACTCTTAGTCTAAGAATACAAAACTTAAGTAAAAATCCTGTTCCTCTTATGTGAAATCTATGTAAATTTATGTCGAACACAAAAAAGGGTATACCAGCATTTGCCGATATACCCATAATTTATTAAGTGTTTATATATTACTCACCAAAGTATCTCTTTAGCAAGCCGTTGAAGCCAGCACCGTGTCTTGCTTCGTCCTTTGCCATTTCGTGTACTGTGTCGTGAATAGCGTCTAGGTCAGCAGCCTTAGCTCTTTTAGCTAGGTCAAACTTACCCTCGCAAGCACCTGTTTCAGCAGCTACTCTTAGCTCAAGATTTTTCTTTGTGCTGTTTGTTACAACCTCACCTAGAAGCTCTGCAAACTTTGCAGCATGCTCAGCCTCTTCAAAAGCATACTTTGTGAAAGCAGCTGAAATCTCTGGGTAACCCTCTCTGTCAGCAACTCTTGCCATTGCAAGATACATACCAACCTCACTGCACTCACCTTCAAAGTTAGCCTTAAGGTCTGCATAAATATCCTCAGAAACACCCTTAGCAACGCCAACCTCGTGAACTGTTGCAAAGCTGATATCTCCTGATGTAGCCTCTGTAAATTTTGAACCATCTACCTTACACTGTGGGCATTTCTCTGGTGCTGTTTCTCCTTCGTGTACATAACCACAAACTGGGCAAATCCATTTTTTCATTATAATTTCCTCCGTATAATTTTATTTTTGTAATTAGGTTCTGTTTGAAAATATACAATGCTTTTAATTTTTCAAACAGCTTTTAGAATGAATAACCGTTTAAAATTTAAACGAGTATTATCAAGAATCTTCTTCTTCCTTACATTTTCTGCAAATGCCATAGAAATACATTGAATGCTTTTGAACGTTATGACCAGTATTCAAAAAGACAGCTTCATCAAGCTCTCGGTTATATTGCATATAGTCAAGGTCTATTACAGAATCGCATTTGGTGCAGATAAAATGTGAGTGTGGTGTAATATTTGCATCAAAGCGTTCTCTACCATTTACTGTGCCAACCGATACTATTAAGCCTTGTTCAGCAAACATAGCCATATTTCTGTAAACTGTTCCCAGACTGATATTTGGATATGTACCTTTTAATTGATTATATACCCATTCAGCCGACGGGTGGGTTGTAGTGTTACGAATAAGACCATATATAGCCTCTCGTTTTTCGCTGAAATTTCTTCTGGCCATAATATCCTCCTGATAAACTTAAAAACAAAAATGATAATCAATATCATTTGTATATATATTAACACAAGTAATCCAATATGTAAAGAGTTATTTTTTAGAAAATTTGTATTTTTTAAGAAAATTTTTAATTCTAAATATCATAATTTAAAAAATATATTAATATATATACTTCGAGGTGTGGTGTTATGTATGTGAACTTTAAAATAAGTAAAACAATATTAAGCTGTTGTATTATAATCATAATAACCTTATGCTTTTCTATTATGTATTCAGGCTTTGTTCCTCGGGCTAAAACAGTATCTACTGTAGAAAATACTGTAAAGCTCCCTATAATTATGTATCATAGTATATCTAATGATACAAAGCAACAGGGAGAATATGTAATAGCTCCACAAAAGCTAGAGGATGATCTTAATGAGCTAAAGGAGAGGGGCTATACCACTATAACTATACAGGAGCTTATTGACTATATCGAGAATAATAAGGAGCTTCCCCAAAAGCCCATAATGCTTACTTTTGATGATGGCTATTATAATAACTACCTGTATGCTTACCCATTATTAAAGGAACATAGGTGCAAGGCTGTTATATCACCAATAGCCTACTATTCCGAGCTTTACTCAAATACAACAGAAACACTGTCACCGTCTTATTCACACTGCACCTGGAAACAGCTTGAGGAAATGCAGAAAAGTGGATATATAGAGCTTCAAAACCACAGCTACAATTTACATGGTCAGAATGAAAGACTTGGTATGCAACAGAAGAAAGGGGAAAGCAAAGAAGATTATAAAGCACTTGTTGTAAAGGATTTATCAACTGCACAGGATATGTTCAAAGATAAATTGAATTATACGCCTACAGCATTTGTGTATCCGTTTGGAATTATGAGTAATACATCAGAAGAGATAATAAAGGGTATGTCATTTAAATGTTCATTAATCTGCGAAGAACGTGTGAACGTAATTTCAAAGAATAAAGATAGCTTGTATATGCTTGGAAGATTTTTGCGTACAAACGATATGAGCAGTGACGAGCTTTTTTCAAAATTTGAATAAATAAAAAGGAGAATTTATATGCCATCAGTTTTTATAAGTCCATCACTACAGGAGTATAATCCATATGTAGATGGTGGTAATGAAGAATACTATATGAATCTGATTGCTGACGAGCTTATTCCATATTTAATAGCCAGTGGTATAACGGTGGGGAGAAATAGCCCAGAACAAACTCTTTCTCAAACTATCAGTCAATCAAATGAAGGTAATTATGATCTTCATCTTGCCTTACATTCAAATGCTGCACCACCAACCTTTGCAGGAAAGCTACGAGGTACAGATGTTTACTATAATTCTGTAAGCTCACAGGGGCAAAGAGCTGCAAATATAATAGCAAATAATTTTAAAGCTATTTATCCGGATCCAAACCTAGTAAAGGCGTTATCTACAAATACATTGGCAGAGCTTAACAGAACCTCTGCTCCAGCTGTATTAATAGAGATTGCCTACCATGATAACCCACAGGATGCACAGTGGATACGTGACAATATAGGTGAAATAGCCAGAAATCTTGCGTTGTCTGTTACAGAATTTTTTGGAATACCATTGGTAGAGCCTTAATTAACATTTAATAATATGAAATAATACAGGTGTTAGCAAAGGCTGACACCTGTTTTTTCTGCTGTTAGCTACTGTATAAGTTTAAGAAATATGGTATAATATTATATATTAATACTTGTATGATAAAGAGGTTTGTTTTATGAAAATACTTGTTATACTAACAGGAGGAACAATAGCCTGTAATGTAGAAAATAATATAATGGACGCCAATAGTGATACAGCCTATGAGATATTGCGACTTTACAACAGTACGGTTGGTGAAAGTGAGAAAAATATTGAATTTGATGTTAAACAGCCTTTCACAATATTAAGTGAAAATTACACATCAAATACCTATAACATACTTATTGATTATTTATACAGCTGTAATCTTGATGAATATAACGGTGTAATAATAACACATGGCTCCGATACATTATCATATACATCTGCAATGGTTGGAATGATTATGAGAGATACTCAAATTCCCATATTACTTACAGCTGCTGATTATCCACTTTCTGATGAAAAATCAAACGGATTAAGTAACTTTTCAGCTTGTGTAGAGTTTATAAAGAGTAATATTTGTAATGGTGTATTCACAGCATATGGCGAAAAAGGACATACTCTTGTATATGTTTCTACAAGAATATGTGAGGCTGACCCTATAACCGATAGCTTTATCTCTTGTGGTAATGCTGTAGTTGTTGAGGTGATAGATAATAAGCTTTGTAAAATTAGTAAGCCCTTAATTTCATTGCTTAAAAATAAAAATAACAGACTTTTTAAGGAAAAGCCTGTTATAGAAAACGATATATTAATTATAAAAACATACCCAAATCAACATTATAATAGATACAATATAGAAAATCTTAAAGCAGTGGTTATATATATGTACCATTCTGCAACAGCGTGTACTGTGGGAGAAAATACCGACTTGTGTAGATTTATTGAACGTTGCAACCAAAATGGCGTTGATGTTTATATTGCATCATTAAAGGCAAAAGCAGAGGAGTATGCTACAGCCTATGAGATAGAGTCACTAAAAACTAATAAGCTTTATAATATCTCAAAGGAAAGTGCTTATATTAAAGCCTTGCTTGCATATAATCAAAAGGAATATTCTCCTGTTGATGTTATGAATACCAATATTTACTTTGAATGTCAGTGAATACTTTTAAATACAGTATAAATTTGTATCCCAAAGAGGGATATATGGATGATGTCTTAAATAAAATCTGTATTCGGGATTTATTGCGTTTACCATAAGAATTAATTCAAATAAATCTCCGAATGTATGATAAGCTGCAAGATTTAGCTTTGGCTTATTATTTCTAAGTGTGTTTATACCTCCTGCGAGAGCTTGCTTTTCAGCACCCTCTACATCTATTTTTATATATGTAGGATTATAATTTTCGCATAATGTGTCAATAGAAATTGCTTCTATGGGTACACCGTTCAACGATATAGAAGAGCCTCGTCCTTTTTGATTAGAAAAGTAAAGTGTGCGATTGTCCTTCCAGATTGTTTTTTGATACGCAGTAACATTTGGCATATTGGTAATATGCTTACATAGCTTATTATAGGTTTTTATGTCAGGCTCAAGTGCAATTATTTTTTCGTAGCCACCACCATAATGTATAAGCTCGTCAATTGTATCTCCTCTGTATGCACCTAAATCTACATAGCTTTCATTATTACTAAGGCGTAGTACAGAATTAAATATTTCGTCCTTATCGTCTGTTATGCTCCACAGATATTCTAATTTTCCACTATAATAGAATTTTATGGCATTTTCTAAAACCTCTTTAGACCTATCATCGCTAAGCAGATTGTATGCTGCCTCTATTTTTTCTCTGTTTTGAGATAAAAAATCATCGTCAAATATTTCATCACCAAATACAGGCACGTTTGGTACAAGTACTGTGTGCTTCTTTTCAAGTGTTTTTATATGTTGCATTACTGAGTCAATTTGAGTGCCGAATGCAAGTGCTATTATAAGCTCTCCGTATTTTTTTTCGAAATATTCGAGCTTTTGTACAGTAAATTCTCTGTAGTGCTGACCTCTTACAAAATCATCACTTGCCATAACACCACTGCATTTTATTCCGTATTTTTCAAAAAGTGCCAACACCTTATCAGCACCGTTACCCATACCATAGATTATTATAGGCTTATTGGAGTTGATTAAAAACTGCCATACAGATATCTCATTTAACTTATTCATTATATCACCCTTTGCTTGAAGTAATGATACATTATTTTTCTTTATCAGTCAAATAGAATAAAATTATTAGCTGTATATAAAAAACATATAATGCTTATAATTATTTGTATTTTTAAGCGAAATATTAAAAATAATACTTGATATTTTTTGTGATTTAATGTATCATTTAGTGTGTAAAAGTTGAATTTCAACTCAATATGTATTTTGGAGGATTCGTTATCATGAAAAAGACAGCTATTTTACTTGCTATGATGCTTGTTGTAATTTCTGTAACATTAGGAACAACAGGCTGTGCTAACGATGGTGGTTCAGAGGCTACAGAGGCACCTACAGCTACACCTATTGCTACAGTTGCTCCTACAGCAGCTGCTACAAAGGCACCTACTGAGGCTGCTACAAAATTAGCTACAGAGCCTGTAACACAAAAGCCTACAGAGGCAGCAACATTTGAAGCTCAGATTGCTACAGGTAGCACACTTCCTACTTCAGTGCCTACAGAAGCAGGTAGCGATTCACCTGAAAGACCTACAGCGTCTTCAAACGCATCTAATAGTCTAGGTGCTCCAGATCCAAACGGTCGTTACTCTGTAACAGGTTCAGTTGTTGGCTATGGTCCAAATACTGTTATTGTTGTTCTTGGTGATGGGAATCAGTATGAGTTTAATTACAATGGCACAGGTGTAGAGGCTTCTGACCTTTATGACGGAGCTACTGTTTCAATCATAGCAGATGGTGACCCAAGTGGTGCTGGTGTACCAAATGCACTAAGTCTTACAATTGGCTAATTAATCTGAAACTTAATAAGACTAACAAAAGGCTGACCAAATTGAGGTCAGCCTTTATTGTTGTTTATTTCATTTTTTCAATTACTAAAGCAGATTTGCCCATTTTTTTATATCTGTCATCAAATATCGATCTGCTGTAGGTGGTAGTGTAGTAGTTAAGAGGGTCGTTTAAATAGTAATAATCTTCGTCATAGCCTATAAGCACCATACAATGCTCATTAGCAAGCCATTTGCAGGTATCACCGTCTTTATAAGGTGAGTCTTTTTTTGCACCCTTTACTTCCCATTCATACGTTACAAAGGCATCCTGCATCCACATAGTAGCCCATATAAGAACAGGCTGGTTATTTGCTATATAGTTATTTGTAATGCTTTCCATAGATGCTCCGGTTATATCAACGGCTCTATAATTTTTATTTTTTAAGTAATTATTCATAGCATTTTTTATTACAGGAGGGAAGCAACCTAGTGCAGATTTTGAATATGGCGAACCAATAAAAACAGAATGTGTATCAGGTGCCGTCATTTTGCCATTATCGTTATATTTTAAATCAGACATAGGCAAATAGTCATCAATAAACTCATTTGTTGTAATCTTAAACCCATAATAATTTAAAAGCATTGTAGAGCTTACCGATTCACAGCCTGATGGATAATCTTCGCCCTGATAAAGCATAGGAACATCTTCTATAATGTGTGACTTAGGAGCAGTTACCTTTACAGGTACAGTTGTGTATATTCCTGTTTCAGATAAAGCTACTATACTTGTAGCACCTGTTGATACACCTTTAATTTTACCATTTTCATCAACTGTTGCTATATCTATATTATTTGACGTGTATGTAATTTTAGGTTTATCAGAAACTACCTTTAAGGGTGGGGTATAGGAGTATGAGGTTTTTGTTGTTTTGCCTACTTTTACAGTATAGCTTTTCTTTTTAAAGCTTAATTTTTCACCAGCATTAGGTATAATCTGTTTTGTTGCAGGCTCTGTAGCTGGAATTGTAGCACTAACCTCAAAAGCATTAGCTGAATTAGGATTGAAGTCAAAATGGGTAGCAAAAAAGGCTGTGGCACTTACAGCACCTGTCATACTTAGAGTAATAATCAGTGCTTTAACATAAATATTTTTAAAGGCTTTACAGAAAATAGCTTTTAAATCAGATAATTGTGTACTCAAATTGTTTTCTGTATTATTACAGCTATTTGTATCAACTGCTTTTTCCGAATCATTTGTTTCTGTTAAATTGTTGAAAACCTCTGGGCTTTTCTGAATGTGTGATGCAGAAATTTTTTCCGATTTGTTACTCATTTTTACTCCTTTCTTTTTATATATGTATTTTTATAATTATATCATATGTTATATAGCTATTTCAAACGATTACTGTTAGATGAAATTTAGAATAAGCAGTGTTACTGTGAGGATTTATGTGGAATATGCAAAAATCCCACCTGCGATATTCGCAAGTGGGATAATAGTGTTAATTGAATTAGAAGTAAAACAGGAATTAAGCCTTGTTTACTGAGCCGAATAGCTCCATCTTCTCTTTAACAGTAGCCTTGATAGCCTCAAAGCCAGGAGCAAGAAGCTTTCTTGGGTCAAAGCCCTTACCCTGTAGATCCTTACCAGCCTCTACATACTCTCTTGTAGCAGCAGCGAAAGCTAGCTGACACTCTGTGTTAACGTTGATCTTAGATACACCTAGGTCAATAGCCTTTTTGATCATATCGCTTGGAATACCTGTACCACCGTGTAGAACTAGTGGCATTGTACCTGTTAGCTCCTGAATGCTTGCAAGTACTTCAAAGTCAAGACCAGCCCAGTTCTCTGGGTACTTACCGTGAATGTTACCAATACCAGCAGCAAGCATTGTTACGCCAAGATCAGCAATCATCTTACACTCGTTAGGGTCAGCACACTCGCCAGCACCAACAACGCCGTCTTCCTCGCCACCGATTGAGCCAACCTCTGCCTCTAGAGATAGACCCTTCTCGTTACAAATGTTGATAAGCTCTGTTGTCTTAGCAACATTCTCTTCGATAGCGTAGTGAGAACCATCGAACATAACTGAGCTAAAGCCAGCCTCGATACAAGCCTTTGCACCTTCGTATGAACCGTGGTCTAGGTGTAGAGCAACAGGAACAGTAATGTTTAGCTCCTCTAGCATACCGTTAACCATACCAACTACTGTCTTGTAGCCACACATATACTTACCAGCACCCTCAGATACACCAAGGATTACAGGTGAGTTAAGCTCCTGAGCAGTTAAAAGGATAGCCTTTGTCCACTCTAGATTGTTAATGTTAAACTGACCAACTGCATAGTGGCCCTCTTTTGCTTTTGTAAGCATTTCCTTTGCATTTACTAATGCCATTTTGAAATCACTCCAATTTTTAAATTCTCTTATCACACAGCTGTATGATAACCTTAAATTATTATACATTATATTTTTGGAAATATAAAGAGGAATTATAAAAAAATTTATATTATAAAAGAGAAAATTTCCTTGTTTTAGAGACTGTATTGTAGTAAAGTATATATATATTTAAACTTGGAGGGGATTTTTATGCCATATATAAATACAACTGCTAATATTAATATTACAAAAGAGCAGGAAGAAATTATAAAATCAAGATATGCTAAGGCTATCTCTGTAATAGGCAAAAGTGAGGCTTACTTAATGCTTGGTTTTAACAGTGGTGTATCAATGTACTTTTCTGGCAATAACGATAGCCCACTTGCATTTGTAGAGGTTAAGTTTTTAGGTAGCTCAACAGCAGATAAGCTAAATGCACTTACTGGCGAAATCTGCAAGATAATTTCTGAGGAATTAAATATTTCACCCGACAAAATCTATGTTAAGTACGAGCCAACCCAGCATTGGGGTTGGAATGGAGCAAATTTTTAAATTATGGAAGAATTATTAGCGTATGCTTTGTTACTTTATGTAGGCTTTGATGTAGAGGGAAAATATCAGAGCAAGCTCGATGAACTATTTTTAGCAAATCCAACAGATGATTTTTTATTAGAGCTTGAAGCTATGTCTGGCAAGATTAAAGAAAATATAATTATAAGTGTGAACTTGAACACGAAATTCAAATGTAGTAATTCTGATAATATAAACTATGATATATTTGGCAAAGTCTTAATGGATTCTTTAAAGCCTTTTTATAAAAACACAGAGCTAAGGCAGTTTGCAAAAATGGGATACGCTTTGTGGCAAAGCTTGCCCGATGTTATCTGGCAAACAGAGCCATTTTGGACTCTCTGTTATGCAGACGATCCACTTTCTTATGGTGATGAAGCACAATGCAGAGAGTTTTATGAGGATATGCTTAATTATTATGATGACTAATAATTAAACTCAAACGGAGGTGTTGATAAAATGAAATCATACAGAAAAGAATTATTTTTTAATATACCAGAACGTAGAGGTATAGTAAACATTACACAGCAGGTGCAAATGGCTATTAATGAAAGTGGAATAAAAGAAGGCTTAGTGCTTGTAAATGCTATGAATATTACTGCAAGTGTTTTTATTAATGATGATGAACCAGGCTTGCATAATGACTATGAGGTATGGCTTGAAAAGCTTGCACCAGAACAGCCATACAATCAGTATGCACATAATGGCTTTGAGGATAACGCAGACGCACATCTTAAAAGAACCATTATGGGTAGAGAGGTAGTATGTGCAATCACAAAGGGTAGACTTGATTTTGGTACTTGGGAGCAGATTTTTTACTACGAGCTTGACGGCAAGAGAAGAAAACACGCTTTAATAAAAATCATAGGTGAATAATACAACCAACCACACAGTATTGGGTGTTAACATAGAAAAATACAATAAAACACGGTTTCGCAACCATTGGTTGCGAATATGTAAACAGAAATGTATTGTTTGCAACTGCTTGCTATTGTATAATTCAGCTTGTAAATTAACTGAATTACGGAGGAAAAGAATATGAATATTGAAGTTGGTAACAGATTATGCGAGCTTAGAAAGAGCAGAAAATTATCACAGGAACAGCTAGCAGAGAAGATAGGGGTAAGCCGTCAGGCTGTATCAAAATGGGAGCGTGCAGAGGCAGCTCCAGATACAGATAATTTAATTGCTCTTGCTGAGATTTATGATGTTTCTATAGATGAAATATTAACAGGTAAAGCAAGAACACCTAAGTGTAATGATTCTAATGATGACAGTGAAGAGACAAGCGAGAGTGTTCCGAAAAACGAGGAAGAGGAAGCCTGTAAAACGGAAGATAATTATAGAAAATCAGGAGTTTCATTTAAAAATGGTATAAATGTAAATGATGATAACGCATATGTTCACGTTGGCTTTGACGGAATACACGTTGAAGAGAAAAACGGGACAAAAGTTCATGTAGGTGCAAGTGGTATTTTTGTGGACGAAAAGGGTGATACAAAAGTATACACAGACGAAGATGGAAATATTGTTTATAAGGAATATGAAAATAATTCTTTTTTGACAGGAGTGATAAAAAATGTATGTATTCCTATTGTTGCTATTATCGCTTTTCTCATTTGGGGATTCTGCTTTAATGGCTGGTATATTGCTTGGATATTGTTTTTAGCTGTACCTGTGCTTTCATCACTTATTGAAGCAATAGAAAAACGTAAGCCACACAGATTTTGCTATCCTGTTTTAGTTGTAATAGCTTATATGATATGTGGTTTAGGCTATGGTGTATGGCACCCTACTTGGGTTTTATTTTTAACGATACCTATATTTTATGGTATTTGTGAGGCGTTCAAAAAGCGTAAGATTTGATAAAAAGCTTTATTGTACATATAAGCAACACTTCAGAAAAAACGTTAGTTTATTCGAAGTGTTGCTTTTTTGTGTAATATGTAAAAAACACCTTCATAAATATAGATATTATTTAAAGAGGTAAATTTTTCAAAAATAAAGCTATGTGGTATAATATAATTAGGGATTTATGTTCTATACTATTTTTGCAAAAGTTAATTGTTTAGACATTTTAGGGCGGTTTTTATAATTGATTTGTTGTATAGATAGTATTTATTAAAAACAGTAATTTTATTACATTAAATCCCATTATTTTTAAGAAAGGATGAAAGAAAATGTTTACTAAAAACACAAGTAGTAGAAAAACATTGAGTGTAGTTCTTGCGGCAACTATGTGTATATCTGCTTTTACAGCTACTGCTACAACAGCAGGTGCTGCTACAGTAACAGAGAATGTTTCAGGTGCTAACACAAATGTAGCTACAAGCTCAGCTAATGCTTATGGATTGAAAAATGACATTCAAGATGGTGTAATTTTACACGCTTGGAACTGGTCTTTCAACAATATTAAGGATAAGCTACCTGAGATTGCAGCAGCAGGCTATACAACTGTTCAAACATCGCCTGCACAAAAATTAAAGGAGAACACAGTAGGAAGAAGTGTATCTGGATGGTGGGCATTCTATCAGCCATCTGACTTCAAAATTGAGGATACCGGCAGAAGTGCTTTAGGTACAAAGGCAGATTTGGAAGAGCTTTGTGCTGAGGCTGACAAGTATGGAATTAAGATTATAGTTGATGTTGTAGCAAATCATCTTGCTAACAGAATGGGATATGATCTATCACCTGAAATTCCTGCTGATATCAGAAATGATTCAAGCTGTTGGCACGACACTTGGAATGTACCAATGACTTATGACCAGCGTTACAGCATTACACATGGTAGTATGGGAGGATTACCTGATCTAAACACAGAGAATAGCAAAATTCAGAACTATGCTGCAAACTACCTAAAAGAGTGTATTGATGTAGGTGTTGATGGTTTCCGTTTCGACGCTGCTAAGCATATAAGCGTACCAGATGAGGGTAGCCAGTATACATTCTGGTCAAATGTACTTGGTCAGGCTACAAGCTATGCAAAAAGCACATACGGTACTACTCCTTATTACTATGGTGAAACACTTGGTGCAACAACAGACGGTGGTGGTCCTCTTGCTACAAGCTACACAAAGCATATGAATATTACAGATGACTCTACAGGTAATGATATTCGTAGTGCAATTGTAAGAGGTGACGCTCTATCTGCAGCAAGCAGTTATTACCATAAGGGCGTATCTGCAAGTGACATAGTTCTATGGGCAGAGTCACACGATACTTACTCAGGTGAAGCTAAGCTATCAACCAATGTAAGCACAACTGATATAAATAAAACATGGGCTTTGGTTGGCTCTCGTAATTTAGCAACAGCTCTTTATTTTGCTCGTTCAGAGGGATATAACACAGGTACATTGGGAGAAATTGGTTCAACTGAATGCTTCAGCGATGAGGTAGCAGCTGTTAACAACTTCCACAACTATTTTGCAGGTAAAAGCGAGTACCTTTCATATAGTGGTTCAGTCGCTTATAATGAGCGTGGAACAGAGGGCGTTGTACTTGTAAACTGTAGTGGTACATCTAAGTCTGTAAGTGTTAAGGCTAACAAAATGGCTAATGGTACATATACAGACCAGATTACAGGTAATAAATTTACAGTTTCAAATGGTACAATAAGTGGTAACATAGGTAGCACAGGTATTGCTGTTGTTTACAATAATGTTGTAAAATCAGAGCTTTCAGCTACACCTGGTACAAACAACGGTGTATATAGATATGATACAGATACTTTGACTGTTATATTAAATGCAGTAAATGTATCAAATGCTACATATTCAATTGACGGTTCAACAGCAAAATCATTTACAGATGGCACAAGAATAACACTTGGCGAGGGTAAGGCTTATGAAACTACTCAGATACTTACTCTAAAGGGTGTAGACTTAACAGGAAAAGCCATCACAAAAACATATCACTTCTTTAAAACAGATAATGCTACTATGGTGGCTTTTGATAATTCATCATATAACTGGAGTACTGTATATGCATATATATATAATGATGCTCTAAAAGAGGTAAAAGCATGGCCAGGCATACAGCTTACAAAAAATTCAAATAACATATATTCTTATGAATTACCAGCAGAGTTTGCAAATGGTTATGTTATCTGGTCAGACGCAGGTTCAAACTCAAAAAGATATCCTGCTGACGGAGAAAGAGGCTTAGCAATTGGTGGAACACCACATATTTTGAAGGCAAACTATACTTGGACAGAATATGAGCTTCCTACAGTTCCAACAGAGAAACCAACAGAAAAGCCAACAGAAAAGCCAACAGAGAAACCAACAGAGAAACCAACAGAGAAGCCAACAGAAAAGCCAACAGAAAAGCCAACAGAGAAGCCAACAGAGCCTCCTACACAGAGCGATGACGCAATCTACTTTGTACCAAGCTCAAATTGGACAAAGGACAATGCACGCTTTGCAATGTATTTGTTTGGTAATGGT
>JAXJUF010000007.1:0-19073 GCA_036309185.1 Acutalibacteraceae bacterium | reverse complement strand
CGTTAGATGTCCGTGCTTGTTGGAAATTAAGCCGGCTTAGAAAAGCCGGGCTTTATTCTAAAAAGTGTTCAATTTGTTATTGCAATTTAATAACAAATTTTTATGCATTTTCAGTGAATATTGCATAAAGAATAGTTGTTGCTTTATACAGCAGAAATCGTAGACTAATATTCGAAAAAACTATATCTTTTTTAATAAAAAATTAACAAAGTTTTATTAAGTTTACAGAGTGCTTGACGGCTTTTTATTAATAATGTATAATGTAAATAATAATAATTTGTAAATATAAGGGGAATTATGATGAGTAATAATAAGGAGCTTGAAATTGATTTGTCGACCTTGTTTAAGGTTATAAAAAAACATATTATACCAATTGTTTTAGTAACAGTGCTATTTGGTGTAGGTGCTTTTTTTGGAACTAAATATTTTGTAGAAAAGCAGTATAAGGCAAGTGCTATGATTATTGTAAACAACAGATCAGGTGAGTCTTCTGGTTTCAACTCAGGTGAAATTACAGCGGCTCAGGATCTTGCTGATGTTTATTCTATAATCATTAAGTCTGATACTGTAATAAATGAAGTTATAGATAAGCTAAAATTAGATATGACCTATGAACAGCTTAAAAACTCAATAACTGTTTCTCCTGTTAATGCAACACAGGTTATAGAAATTTCTATGATTGGTAACGATGCTTCTTTGTGTCAGGTTGTTGTTGAAGAGGTTGTAAATGTATCTAAGCCAGTAATTTCTGACATAGTTGGAAACGAAACTGCTCAAGATGATAAAGATGATAAAAATAAAAACAAAGATAAAGACAAAAATAGTTCAGTTAAGGATATTAGTAAAGCTTCAATTGCTAACAACGGTAACCCTGTTGGACCTAATGCAAAAAAGAACGCTACAGTATCAGCTTTGGTAGGCTTTGTTTTAGTAATGGCAGTAATTATTTTTAAAGAATTCTTTAATAAGAGATTTAAGTCAGATGCAGATGTAATCGCAGTGCTTAATTTACCTGTTATGGGTATTATTCCTGCTGTAGAGGGGAAGGAGTTTAGCAAATGAGTATAGGGAAGCACAATAAAAAGCCTGTAGTGAAAGAACTTTATAGTGTGCTACATAAAAGAGCGCCTAAGAATTATGTTGCATCTTATAAAATGCTTGCTTCTAGTATAGAGTTTATTACAGTAGCTCAGAAATGTAAAAATATTATGATAACATCTTCTATTGCTAATGAAGGAAAAACAAATTGCTGTGTTAATTTGGCATTATCATTAGCTGAAGTAGGTAAAAGTGTTTGCTTGGTAGAGTGTGATTTAAGAAGACCAAGCTTACATAGATTCATAAATTCAAAAAGAAATTCTGTAGGCTTAACACACGTATTAAAAGAAGAGATTGAGCTTAACGCAGCTATAAGTAAGGTTAACAATACAAGTATGTCAATTTTACTTGCAGGTATGATACCTCCAAACCCTACAGAATTATTAGCAAGCCCTAAAATGAAAGAGCTGATAAAAGAGCTAGAAACTCGGTATGATTATGTAATATATGATACACCACCAGCCTATGTAATCAGCGATGCTGCTGTACTTGGAAAAAATATGGATGCAACATTTATGATTATAAGACATGACTTTACTGAAAAGAAGGTTACAGCGAAAGCAAAAAGTAATTTGGAAAATGCTGGTGTAAAAATACTTGGAGCAGTTCTTACAGGCTACAAGGATAAAGAAACTGCAACATACTCAGATTACTACGCAAATAGCTATTATGTTGCTGAGGATTCTGATAATGGTTGATTTACACAGTCATATTTTGCCCAGAATAGATGACGGTGCAAAAACATTACAGGATTCCATTGAACTTCTAAAGCTTGAAAAGGCTCAAGGCGTGAATTCGATTGCGTTGACTCCACATTTTGATATAGAAAAAATATCAGTTGATGATTTCTGTAAATTACGTGATGAAAGCTTAGAGCTTTTAAAGTCATCAGATGAATTTTCAAAAATTGATATCAAGCTAAAAACAGGTGCAGAGGTATATTATTCCCCTTTATTATACGATGCAGATCTTGAGTCACTATGTATTGAAGATACTGACTACATACTTATAGAGCTTCCAGTTTCTTCAAAACCGTATGAGCTTAATAATGTTTTGTTTAGTATACTGAATTGTGGTTATACACCCATAATCGCACATGTAGAGCGTTATCAATATTTTTCTGATAATCCTATTTTACTCTATGATCTGATTATGGATGGATGCTTAGCACAGGTTAATGCAGGAGCTATTATAGGTGGAGGTAATATCGCAGCTATGGCTATGAAATATTTGAAGTGGGAATTAGCTCAAATAATTTGTAGCGACTGTCATTCTGTAGAAAATCGTCCACCAAACACAGAAAAAGCATTAAAACAAGTTACCAAAAAGTTCGGAAATGATTATTTTGAGTGGATAAAAAAGAATAGTAACGATATTTTTAATAATAAAAGTGTCGATTTACCTTTAATTCAAAAGCCTAAAAAAATATTAGGGTTTTGGATGTAGAGTTTCTACAACTAAAAATAAATATAGGAGATTTTATATGTTACAGTATACAGAAAAACAACAGAGTACTTCAAACGTAGATATACCTGAAAATAATTTTAGTGAAAAACCTGCGTATGCATTTGTTAAGAGACTTGTTGATATTGTAGTTTCTGCATTGTTTTTAATTTTGCTTAGCCCTGTTTTTCTTATAATAGTTATATTGATATTATTAGATGATAAAAAAGGGCAACCGATTTTTTCTCAGATTCGTTGTGGAAAGAATGGCAAACAGTTCAGAATATATAAATTCAGAACAATGTGTATTGATGCCGAAGATAAATTAAAGGATTTACAAAGTGAAAATGAAATGGACGGTCCTGTATTCAAAATTAAGCATGACCCAAGAATAACACGTATAGGAAAGTTTTTAAGAGCTACCAGCATTGATGAATTTCCTCAGCTTGTTAATATATTGCTAGGTGATATGTCTTTTGTAGGACCAAGACCTGCACTTCCAGATGAAGTTGCAGAATATTCCGAAAGAGATAAGTTCAGACTGAAGGTTACTCCAGGTTTGACTTGCTATTGGCAGATAACGCCAAACAGAAATTCAATAACATTCGATGAGTGGATGGAGCTTGACAGAAAATATATTTTAGAGAGAAGCTTGTTATTAGACTTCAAATTGTTCTTTAAAACAATTATTGTGGTATTTAAAAAAGAAGGTTGTTGATTTATTATTGTCTGTGTAACAGACATAAGTTATGAAAGGTGTGTTATTATGAAAGGTATTATTTTAGCCGGTGGTTCAGGTACACGTTTGTACCCATTAACAAAGGTTACATCTAAACAGCTATTACCTGTTTACGATAAGCCTATGATATACTACCCTATGTCAGTGTTAATGAATGCAGGTATCAGAGATATTCTTATTATTTCTACTCCTGTAGATACACCACGTTTTGAGGCTTTGTTAGGTGACGGAAGTCAATTTGGTGTTAATCTTACATACGCTGTACAGCCTTCACCAGATGGTTTGGCACAGGCAGTTATTATAGGTGCTGACTTTATAGGTGATGACTCTGTAGCAATGGTGTTAGGTGATAACATATTTGCAGGTCAGGGACTTAACGATAGACTTAAAAAAGCAGTTGAAAACGCAGAGATTGGTAAAGGTGCTACAGTATTTGGTTACTATGTAGATGACCCTGAACGCTTTGGCATTGTTGAGTTTGATGGCGATGGCCGTGCAATTTCGATTGAAGAAAAGCCAGAAAAACCAAAGAGTAACTATTGCGTTACTGGCTTGTACTTTTATGATAACAATGTTGTTGAGTATGCAAAGAATCTAAAGCCTTCTGCAAGAGGTGAGCTTGAGATTACTGATCTTAATAGAATATATCTTGAAAAGGGTCAGCTTAATGTAGAGCTTCTAGGTCAGGGATTCACATGGCTTGACACAGGTACACACGAAAGTCTTGTTGAGGCTACTAATTTTGTAAAAACAATTGAAACACATCAGCATCGTAAAATAGCATGTCTTGAAGAAATTGCATATCTTAACGGATGGATAAGCAAGGACGATATGCTGGCTGTTTACGAGGTTCTAAAGAAGAATCAGTATGGTCAATATATTAAAGATGTACTTGATGGAAAATATATTGATGCGTTAAAATAAATTATTATAACAATTAATTATAACATTTGAAAGAGGTAAACTAATATGACTATTATAGTAACAGGCGGTGCCGGATTTATCGGTTCAAACTTTGTATTCCATATGCTTGATAAATATCCAGAATATAGAATTGTGTGTCTTGATAAGCTTACATATGCGGGTAACCTATCAACACTTGCACCTGTAATGGATAACCCTAATTTCCGTTTTGTAAAGGCTGATATCTGCGACAGAGATGCTGTTTATCAGCTATTTGAAGAGGAACATCCTGATATTATCGTTAACTTTGCAGCAGAGTCTCACGTTGATAGATCAATCGAGAATCCTGATATCTTCTTAAAGACAAATATTCTTGGTACTGCTGTTCTTATGGATGCTTGCCGTAAGTATGGAATTAAGCGTTACCATCAGGTTTCAACTGATGAGGTTTATGGAGATCTACCACTAGATAGACCTGACCTATTCTTCACAGAGGAAACACCTATCCACACAAGTAGTCCTTACAGTAGCTCAAAGGCTTCAGCAGATCTATTAGTTCTTGCTTACAACAGAACATTCGGTTTACCTGTAACAATCAGCCGTTGCTCTAACAACTATGGTCCATATCATTTCCCAGAGAAGCTTATTCCACTTATGATTGCTAATGCTCTTAATGATAAGCCATTGCCAGTATATGGTAAGGGTGAGAATGTACGTGACTGGTTGTATGTAGAAGACCACTGTAAGGCTATTGATTTGATTATTCATAATGGCAAGGTTGGCGAGGTTTACAACATCGGTGGTCATAACGAAATGGCTAATATTGATATAGTAAAGATTATTTGTAAGGCTCTTGATAAGCCTGAAAGCCTTATTACATATGTAACAGACAGAAAGGGTCACGATATGCGTTATGCTATTGATCCTACTAAGATTCATAATGAATTAGGTTGGCTTCCTGAAACAATGTTCAAGGATGGTATCCAGAAGACAATAAAATGGTATTTAGAAAACCGTGAATGGTGGGAAACAATTATTTCCGGAGAATACCAGAATTATTATGAAGAAATGTACGGCAATCGCTAAGTTTGGAGGATATTAACAATGAAGGTTTTAGTAACAGGTGTTGCAGGACAACTTGGTTATGATGTTGTCAATGAGCTTGCTGATAGAGGATATGAGGTTGTAGGTTCTGACCTAGCAGCCGAGTATGCAGGCATAAACGCAGAAAGTATTTTACCTAAAATGACATATGTATCAATGGATATTACAGATAGTGCATCTGTTGATAATATCATTTCTAATACTGCACCTGATGCAGTTATTCATTGTGCAGCTTGGACAGCTGTTGATCTTGCAGAGGATGAGGATAAACAAGAAACTGTTAAAAAGGTTAATGCTGTAGGTACACAGAATATTGCTACAGCTTGTAAGAAAATAGATGCTAAAATGCTATATATTTCTACTGACTATGTTTTTAACGGTCAGGGTACACAGCCTTGGCAACCAGATTGCAAGGAATATAGCCCTCTTAATGTTTACGGTAAAACTAAGCTTGATGGTGAGCTTGCTGTGGCAAATACAGTAGATAAATTCTTTGTAGTAAGAATTGCTTGGGTATTTGGTCTTAACGGCAAAAACTTTATAAAGACAATGCTTAATGTTGGCCAGAAATACGATACAGTAAAGGTAGTAAGTGACCAAATCGGTACACCAACATATACATTAGATTTATCACGTTTGCTTGTTGATATGATCGAAACAGATAAATATGGTTACTACCACGCAACAAATGAGGGTGGTTATATTTCTTGGTACGACTTTACCTGCGAAATATTTAAACAGGCTGGTTTATCAACAAAGGTTCTTCCTGTTACAACAGAAGAGTACGGACTTTCAAAAGCTGCAAGACCATTCAATAGCCGTTTAGACAAGTCTAAGCTAGTAGAAATGGGCTTTAAGCCACTTCCAACATGGCAGGATGCTTTGGCTAGATATCTGAAAGAAATCAATTAAGATATAATTGAAAAAATAATAATCAGATAGGAGAAATAAAAAATGGGACAGATTAAAGTTACTAAGGCTCCAATTGAGGGCTTATATATAATTGAACCTACAGTACACGGTGACAGCAGAGGTTATTTTACAGAGACATATAACCAGAACGATATGCACGAGGCTGGTCTTGATATGGTATTTGTACAAGATAACCAGAGTATGTCAGTAAAGGGTGTACTAAGAGGCTTGCATTTTCAAAAGCAGTTCCCACAGGGAAAGCTTGTTCGTGTAATTAAGGGAAGCGTTTTTGATGTTGCTGTAGATCTACGTGAGGGTAGTGAAACATACGGAAAATGGTTTGGTGTAGAGCTTACTGAAGAGAATAAAAAGCAGTTCTATATTTCAGAGGGATTTGCACACGGCTTTTTAGTACTAAGCGAAACAGCTGAATTTTGTTATAAGGTTACTGACTTTTATCATCCTGGCGATGAAGGTGGTCTTGCTTGGAATGACCCTGAAATCGGTATTGAGTGGCCTGAGCTTGTAGGTGAGTATAATGGCTCTGCAAGTGCAGAGGGCTATACTCTTTCAGACGGTACAAAGCTTAATCTAAGTGATAAAGACCAGAAATGGCTTGGTTTAAAGGATACTTTTAAGTTTTAATTTGTATAAGATTTAGACTATAATTATTTTTCGGTCATATACATTTTCTACTAATCTCTGTTTAAATAGAGATTAGTAGAAAGCGTTTTAAATAAGATGAACAATACTTAAAGGGGTGTGGGTAAATGAACAGTAGTGGTGAGAAAATAAAAATAATGCATATTGCCCAGGCTGCAGGTGGTGTTGCCAGATATCTGCATAGTCTTTTTAAATATATGGATAAAGACAAATTTGAAAATATTTTGGTATGTTCATATGATTATAAAGAAGAGGATTTCAAGGATGTTGTAGATGTCTTTGAGCAGATTGATATGCAACGCTCAATCGGAGGTCAGGATTTAAAGGCTGCTAAGGCTGTAAGAAAGCTGATAAAAAAATATAATCCTGACATTGTATATTCACATTCTAGTAAAGCCGGTGCAGTAGCAAGACTGGCAAATTTAGGTATTAAGAATAAATCTATATATAATCCTCACGGCTGGTCTTTTAATATGAGATGCTCTAATAAAAAGCTATTAATGTATAAGACCCTAGAAAAAATTATGGCACCTTTTTCTGATAAAATTATTTGTATTTCCGACGCAGAAAAGCAGTCTGCTTTAGATAAAAAAATATGCTCCGAAAAAAAGCTACAGGTTATTTTTAACGGAGTTGATATAGAGGATTATAATAATAATAAAAATAATACAGTAACTCGTGCAGAATTAGGAATTCCTGAGGATGCATTTGTAGTAGGTATGGTTGGTAGATTATCAGAGCAAAAAGCTCCCGATGTCTTTTTGAGAATGGCAAGAAGAATAAAAGAGGATATTCCAAATGCATATTTTATTATAGTCGGCGAAGGTGAAATGCAGATGAAAATAGAAAAATATGCTGACAAAAACGAAATGCTTGATGCAATACATATCACAGGCTGGGTGGATAATCCATTAAGCTATGTGGAATTGTTTGATATTGCAGCATTGTTGAGCCGTTGGGAAGGCTTTGGACTTGTAATTCCTGAATATATGATGGCAGGGAAGCCTGTTGTAGTTACAGAAGTTGATGCCATACCAGATATAGTTACAGACCATGTTAATGGTCTATTAGTTCCAATGGACAACCCTCGTGCAGCCTGTACAGCTGTGTTAGAGCTGTATAAGAATGTAGAGCTGAGAAATAAGTTAATTTCTCAGGGGTTAAAGGATGTTCACGAAAAGTATGACGCAAAGCGTGTATCAAAACAGCATGGTGAATTATTTGAAAGCATTATGAGTTAAATTTATATAGGGAGTAACAACATATGAGCGTGGTTGATTTAAAAGGAAAAACAATATTTGTTACAGGAGCTGCAGGCTTTATAGGTTCTAATTTGGTAAAAAGAATTTTTAAAGATGTTCCTGATGCAAAGGTAATAGGTATTGATAATATGAATGACTATTATGATGTTCGTTTGAAAGAGTCTCGTTTAGATGAGCTATCAAATAACAGCTCATTCGTATTTATAAAAGGTAGTATTGCTGACAGAGAGCTTATTAATAAAATTTTTGAAGAATACAAACCACAAATTGTTGTTAATTTGGCTGCACAGGCTGGTGTACGTTATTCAATAACAAATCCTGATGCATATATCGAGGCTAATTTAATTGGCTTTTATAATATTCTTGAGGCTTGCCGTCATTCATATGATAACGGTGCTACAGGTGTTGAGCATTTAGTTTATGCATCAAGCTCATCAGTTTATGGTTCAAATAAAAAGGTTCCATATTCTACAGATGATAAGGTAGATAATCCTGTAAGCCTTTATGCTGCAACTAAAAAATCTAACGAGTTACTTGCTCACTCATACTCAAAGCTTTATAATATTCCGTCTACAGGCTTGCGTTTCTTTACTGTTTATGGTCCTGCTGGTCGTCCTGATATGGCTTATTTTGGTTTTACTAATAAATTACGTGCAGGTCAGACAATACAGATATTCAATTACGGAAACTGTAAGCGTGACTTTACATATGTTGATGATATTGTTGAAGGTGTTGTTCGTGTAATGCAAAAGGCTCCTGATCGTGTTAATGGTGAGGATAATCTACCTTTACCACCTTATGCAGTTTACAACATCGGTAATAATCAGCCTGAGAATCTTCTTGATTTTGTTACTATTCTTCAAGAGGAACTGATCAGAGCAAAGGTGCTTCCAGCTGATTATGATTTTGAAGCACACAAAGAGCTTGTTCCAATGCAACCAGGTGATGTACCTGTTACATATGCTGATACAAGTGCTTTAGAAAGAGATTTTGGTTTTAAGCCAAGTACTTCTTTAAGAGAAGGCTTACGTAAATTTGCCGAATGGTACGCAGAATTTTATATGTAATTTCTGAAATTGTGTAATAACTACAGATACACACATTTTCTGGAGGAGACGAAATGAAAGATAAAAAAGATTTAAAAATAGCTGTTGCCGGAACAGGTTATGTTGGTTTATCTATTGCAACCCTGCTTGCACAGCATCATCCGGTAGTAGCTCTTGATATTATTCCTGAAAAAGTGGAGCTTATCAATAATAAGAAAAGTCCTATTCAGGATGATTATATAGAGAAGTATTTGGCAGAAAAAGAACTTAATTTGGTAGCAACTATTGATGAGGAATCTGCGTATAAAGACGCAGATTTCGTTGTTATTGCTGCACCTACTAATTACGACAGCAAGAAGAATTTCTTTGATACCTCTGCTGTAGAAACAGTTATAGATACAGTAATGGGAATAAATCCAGATGCTATTATGGTTATTAAATCCACTATTCCAGTTGGATATACTAAGCATATCCGTGAGAAAACAGGCTCTAAAAATATAATTTTTAGCCCAGAGTTCCTACGTGAATCTAAGGCTTTGTATGATAATCTGTATCCAAGCCGTATTATTGTAGGTACAGATATGAATGATGAGCGTTTAGTTGAAGCTGCAAAGCTTTTCGCTGAGCTTCTTCAAGAGGGTGCTATAAAGGAAGATGTTGATACTCTATTTATGGGCTTTACAGAAGCAGAGGCTGTTAAGCTATTTGCAAATACATATCTTGCTTTGCGTGTAAGCTATTTTAACGAATTAGATACATATGCTGAAATGAAGGGTTTAAATACTCAGCAGATTATCGACGGTGTATGTCTTGACCCTCGTATTGGTGGTCATTACAATAACCCAAGCTTTGGTTACGGTGGATACTGTTTGCCAAAGGATACAAAGCAACTTTTAGCTAACTATGAGGATGTTCCAGAAAATCTAATTCAGGCTATTGTTGAGTCTAACCGTACTCGTAAGAGCTTTATTGCAGATAGAGTACTTGAAATTGCAGGTGCATATGAAGCAAACGATAGCTGGAACGCAGAAAAAGAAAATGAAGTTATTATCGGTGTGTATCGCCTTACAATGAAGAGTAATTCAGACAACTTCAGACAGTCATCTATTCAGGGTGTTATGAAGCGTATTAAGGCTAAGGGTGCAACTGTAATAATTTACGAACCAACTCTTGAAGATGGGCAAACCTTCTTCGGTAGTAAGGTTGTTAATAATTTCGAAGAATTCAAATCAAAAAGTCAGGCTATTATTGCAAATCGTTATGATAGCTGTCTTGATGATGTTAAGGATAAAGTTTATACACGTGATATTTTCCAGCGTGATTAATAGAATTAAAAAAGTGGCTGAGGCTTAAGCACTTTGTTTAATTATTATATAGGGGGCAGAATATTGAAAATAGGAATTATGACATGGCTTCATAACGGAAATTATGGAACAGTTCTGCAGGCTTATGCTCTTCAGCACTATTTAAGAAGTGAAGGCTATGATGTTCAAAATATAGATTTTTCACCTACAGTTGTAGAAAAGGTTAAAAACTTAATAAAGAGTAAAAATTCCTTCACACTTTTTTCTGAGAAGTTTGAGGCTATGCTAACTAAAAGAAAAGCTGATCAAGAAAAACTCAGAATTAAAGAAGATAAATTTAATGAATTTCTAAGCTCTCAGTTTATGTTGACTAAGCCTTATTATAAGGCAGATGATTTGTCAGAGCTAAGTGGAAAATATGATGCATATATTTGTGGCAGTGATCAGATCTGGTCACCAATGCTATTAAATCCTGCGTATTATTTTAATTATCTTTCAGAAAGCGATACAAAAATTGCATATGCTTGTAGCTTCGCTGTAAATCAGATTCCAGATAATAAAAAGGATAAGATAAAGGGTTATTTAAAAGATTTTAGTAAAATTTCAGTAAGAGAAAATCAAGGAAAAGAGATAGTGAAGAACCTTGTAGGACTAGATGTACCAGTGTTGGTTGACCCTACATTATTATTAGAGAAATCTGAGTGGGATAAAATTGCATCAGACAATATTGTTAATAAAAAATATGTATTTGCATATTTTTTAACCTACAACGAGGAGTATTTCAAAAAAGCAGAAGAAATAGCTAAAGAAATGAACTGTACTCTTGTTGTAGTTCCTACCTGTAAAGAGTCATATGATATTAACGCAGAGGTAATGCAGGACGCAGGTCCTGCTGATTGGATTAGCCTTATTGCTAATGCAGAGGCTGTTGTTACCGATTCATTCCATGGTTGCGTTTTTTCATTGATATATTCAAAACAATTTTTTGTATTTAAAAGATTTGCAGACTCTAACAGCAAATCACAAAATTCAAGAGTTTATACATTACTTCAGGAGTACAACTTGAATAAATGCTTAATTGATGCCAACACAGCAATAAATAAGGCATTTATTGAACAAGAGGAATTTTTGAAAATAAACGAAAAAATTGAGTTAAATTCTAATAAAGCTAAAAAATGGCTTTTTGATTCTATTGAAGATATAGGTTGATTTATAATGAATAATATTTGTTACGACAAGCATTGTACAGGCTGTGGAGTTTGCTCGTTGGTTTGTCCAAAGAAAGCAATTTCAATGGTAGAGAACGAAGAAGGATTTTTAATACCTGTAATTGATGAGGCTAAGTGTGTTCAGTGTGGTTTGTGTGTAAAAAAGTGTGCAAAGCATAGTGAGAGCTTAAACTCCAACAAAAAAGCATATGCAGTAGTAGTAAAAGATTCTGAGCTATTACATAATAGTACATCAGGTGGAATTTTCGGTGCAATTGCAAAGCATATTCTACAAAATGGGGGATATGTTTATGGTGCTTCATACACTGATAATTTAAATGTAAAGCATATAAGAATAGATAATATCAGCGAGCTAAAACGCCTACACGGTTCAAAATATGTTCAGTCAGATGCAAGTCAGGCTTTTGTTGATATAAAAGAACAGCTAAAGAACGGAAAAAAGATTTTATTCTGTGGTACAGGATGTCAGATTTCTGGTCTTTTAAGCTATGTAGGCAGTAATCAAAGTAATCTTATAACAATCGAGGTTGTATGTCACGGTGTTCCTTCATCAGGCTTGTTTAACAAGTATCTTGAATGGTTAGGAGATAAACGTGGAGGTAAGGTTACAGAATTTAGATTCAGAAGTAAAAAAATGCGTCCTACAGGCGAGCATAGCCAATTTGTATATGTATGTAACAATAAGGAATATAAGGGTCAAGCCTATGAAGACCCTTATTATTCAGCGTTTCTTAACGGAAGAATATTAAGAGAAAGCTGTTATAATTGTAGCTTTAAGGGTAAGGCAAGAGTAGCAGACTTTACAGTAGGAGATTTTTGGGGTGTAGAAAGACAACTAAAAAATTTCCCTGTAAATAATGGAGCTTCAATGGTTTTAGTTAATACAGAAGCTGCAAATAAGCTGTTTGAAGAAATAAAAAATCAGTTAATTTGTGAAGAAACAACCTACGATGTTGCTGCAAAATTCAACCCTAGCTTAGATTGCCCTACAAAGGCTGACAGAATAAGATTTGATATTAACGATAAGGATATATTTGATAACGCACTAAAGCCTCAGAGCAGTGCAAAGGATATCATAAAAAATAGAATTCCGTGGCAACTCAAAGCATTTTTGAAAAAATTAAGATAAAAAGGCAAGGTAAAAAAGTATGAATATCTTATTTCTATCTGCAATAGCTGGAAGAAAGCATGCAGGTCCTACATACAGTGTTCCAAAGCAAATACAGGCACAAAGTAAAATTGATTCCGTTTACTGGGTTAATCTTTCTCCTGTAGAAGATGAGTCAATGTTTGACAAGAATATGTATCATTATTCATCTCCAAAGGATTTTAAGCTGGAGCAATTACCTGCCCCTTTTAATCGTCCTGATATTGTTATATTTGAAGAGTTCTTTAAAAAGGAATTTATTTTTGTTGCAGGTCAAATAAGAAAAGCAAAAATTCCATATATTATTATTCCAAGATGTCAGATGACTAAAAAATATTTGGAGAACAAAAAATATAAAAAGCTGATCTTCAGCATTCTTTTCTTCTCAAAATTTGCTAAGGATGCAGCCTCTGTACAGTTTTTATCTGATCAAGAATTTGAGGATAGCCGTGATTTCTACAACGGTCATTCATACATAGCAGCTAACGGAATGGACATTCATTCTATTGGTTCACACGCTGAAAGAGAGAAAATAGTAGGCGTATTTGTTGGTCGCTATAACGTATGGCAAAAGGGTCTTGACCTATTAGCTGAAGCACTTGCAAATAAACATAATGAGCTTGCTAAAGCAAATATTCGCTTTGAATTGTACGGCCCTGAAAGTCCATCAGGCTCAGCAGAGGACGCAATAAAGCTCGTAAAAGAAAAGAACATCGAGGATATAGTTGGTGTAAATGGTGCAGTTTTTGGTACAGAAAAAGAAAAGGTATTGCTAGATGCAGATTTTTTCATTCACACATCACGTTTTGAGGGTATGCCAATGTCTGTATTAGAGGCGTTATCCTACGGTTTACCTTGTTTTGTTACACAGGGTAGTAATATGAGAGAAGATGTTGATAAATATGATGCAGGCTGGGGTGCTGATACAGATGTAGAGTCTATTACATCTGCACTTGATGTTTTAATAAAAGATGTCAACGATTTAACTAACAAGAAAAACAATGCAATAGAATTAGCAAAGAAGTATTCTTGGGATAAAATCGCCGAAGCTTGTCATAAAACTTTTGTAGAGCTTACATCAAAAAACTAAAATAAATACTATAGCTTTGAGATAATGTTATTATCAGAGCGAGAATAATATCTGACGGTGTGATATAACATCAAACAGAGAATTAACTATGATTCGGAGGGGTTAGTATGCTGAATAAAAATATGCTTATAAGTATTATTATGCCTGTATACAATTCTGAAAAATATCTTGACGAAGCAATAAAGAGTGTTTTGTCACAAACATACAGTGAATTTGAATTATTATTGATTGATGACGGTTCTACAGATAATAGTCCAGCTATATGTGATGAATTTGAAACCAAGGATTCAAGAATTCGTACAATTCATAAGCCTAATGGTGGTGTGTGTAGTGCGAGAAATCTAGGAATTAATGAAGCAAAAGGTGAATATATTACCTTTATTGATAATGATGACGTATACGAAAAGAATTTTCTTGAGGTAATGGTTAATCAGCTATTAGTAAAAAAGGTTGATTTCATAAAGTGTGGCAGAAAAAATACAACTGTAGATTTAGAAGGCAATCATATTGGATATAGAGTATGTGCTTGGAATGAAAGTAAAGTATATTCTAAGGATGAATTTTTGAAGGAATATTATCGACTAAAGGCATCTGGTATTATGAGTTCTGTTTGGAATGGATTATATCTGAAATCCTTTATATTAGAAAATAATTTATATTTTAATGAAACATTCAGAAACGGAAACGAAGATGTATTTTTTAATAATGGTTGCTATATAAAGTGTAACTCTGTAGCTATAATCAGTGATGTACTTTACGAACATTTTTATCGCAATGGTCATAGCACCAGCTTAAAGTATAACGAAGCACAGATTACAACATTTATAGAAACTGTTAATTTAGAAGAAGAATTTCTTGCTCCAATTAAAGGAGAAGATACATATAAGCTCATTTTTATGAGAAATATTAGACTGGCTTTTAAGTATTTGAATATTGCTCCTAAAGGTGAGTTAAGAGAAAATGGAATACGTTTAATCGAAAAAGGACTTCCTATAAAAGAATTAGAAAATTGCTCTATTTTAAAAAATAGTGGATTAAGTAAAATTGAGAAGATAGATATTTGGTTAATAAAGAAAAAGTATTATAACGTATTTTTTATGATACACGGAAATTTAAAAAAGAATTCGATACAGAAATTATTTCTAAAGAAGCAAAAAGAGAGGTAACGATTAATGATTCTATTAGTTCTTTATATAGTTTTAATATTCATTAATCTTAATTATAGAAAATCTAAATTGTGTTTTTTGTCCTTACTCCTTTATATGTGGATTTTATTTGGCTGGAGCTACGGAAATGCAGACTGGAATATTTATACTAATAGATATAATAATTTTGAAGAATTAAGCTCCAGAACAGAAGTGCTATTTACCACGTTAGTTAGAGGTGGTCATTTTCTCGGTATGGAATATCGAGGGTTTTTGATTGCAATTTCAGGAGTATGTTTACTCCTGCTTGCAAAAACGATATTTGATTTATCCTCTGAACCCGGACTTGTTTTATCGTTATATGCTATATTTTGTTTTCCTATGGACATTACACAAGTAAGATTTTTTATTGCATTTTCAGTAGTTTGCTTTGGATTTAGATATTTATTTAAATACAAAGAAACAAAAGATAAGAAATTACTTATTAAATGGATAATTACTGTTGTTGTAGCGTGTAATATTCATATGCTTACTATGTTGATATTGGTTTTATTAATTCCAGTATTCTTTAAAAGAAAGGTAACTATTATAGTAACAGCCGTAGTGAATATTATTTTTATTCTTGCAAGTAGCTTAAAATCAAAGATTTTTGCTCTTATTGCGTTGTTCTTGGGTGAGGGTAAAGCATCACTTGTAATGAATCAAGCATCAAAATATGATTTCGCAAAGGTTTCATATGTTTGGTTTAAAACAATATTTATTTTCTCTGGCTTTTTGGCAGTTTATTTCTGTATAATGTATTTCTTTAAAAAGTATGACAAAAAATATGGTATTGTTTTAAATACTGACAAAAAAACACTTGAAAGTCAGTTAGCGTTTACAATGGATTGTAATATAATAATCCTTGTTATTATAGGATTAATTACAGTTACAACAGACTTTTACAGAATACAGCAAATAATAGTATTTATGAGTTACCTAATATACTCTAATTATTTGCAACCTCACGAAAAGGGAAAATGGAAAAAGAATAATCTTGTAATTATTGTACCAGCAGTGTTATTTGCTTTTGGTGCTTTGTATAATCTAGTTCTCAATAGTGCAAATATAGAAACTGTTTTCCTTCCTATATTCTATAACAATGTAATATTTTATAATTAAGGATTGATAATATGGCATTTGTAGCGGGAATAGTGCTTTATAACCCTGAGTTATTGCGACTAAAAGAAAATATAGATGCAATAATGCCTCAGGTTGAAACAGTTATTTTGGTTGATAATGGTTCTGAAAATTATAAAGAGATTGAATCATTTTTGGAAGCATATCAATCAGTAGTATATATAAGAAATAACGAAAATGTTGGAATTGCTAAGGCTTTAAATCAGATAGTATATAAAGCTGATGACTTAGGCTATAAATGGGTTTTAACATTAGATCAGGATACAGTATGTAATCCCGATATTATGGAAGCATATGAAACTGTAATCAAAAAAGAAAAAAATCTTGGTATGGTTAGCAGTCAATATGCAGATAGAAATGCTCAGATTAATTTTAATAGCGATGATGAAATTCAGGACATTGATTTTTGTATCACATCTGCAGCCTTTACAAATGTAGAGGCTGTTAAATCTGTAGGTGGATTTGATGAAAAAATGTTCATTGATATGGTTGACTATGATATTTGCTATGCTTTAAAGCGAAATGGATACAGAATTGTTCGTGTTAATTATGTAGGTTTTCTTCACGAGGTAGGACGAAGTGAAGAAAGAAATTTACTGGGTAAAAAGACTATTGTTTTTAATCACTCTTATATGAGAAAGTATTATTGGGTGAGAAACAGTATATATTTAATGCGTAAATATAATCTGAATAAAGCTCGTGAATATAAAAGAATTTTCAAAAGAATGTTAGATACATTGCTTTTTGAAAAGCAGAAATTTACCAAGCTAAAGTGGATGTTTAAAGGAATAAAGGATGGTAATAAGCTATAAGCAATAAGCAATAAGCAATAGCTTAGTGTATATACATAGACTACAGATAAATGAGGGGGATATATGAAAGAAAATAGTGCAGACAGTATAAAAAAAGGTATAGTACTTGTTTTTGCTGCAAATTTTATTAATTTAATGATAAGTTTGGTTAATGGTTTTATCTTACCAAAATATTTATCTGTTGATACTTATGCTGGTATTAAAACATATCAGTTGTATGCAAGCTATATAGGTGTTTTAGCACTTGGGTATTCTGATGGATTGTATTTAAAATATGGTGGTAAAAAGATATCTTCAATACCAAATAAAGAGATAAATATAGCAAGATCGAATTTGATTGTGCTTCAAATTATAATGATGCTGATATTTGCAGGAATTGGATTTATAGCAAAGGATTATATTTTAATGATTATTTCATTAACATTTATACCAGTGAATATTGTATCTAATTTCAAAAATATTTTGCAGGCAACCGGTGAGTTTAAAACATATAGTGGTATTATGAACTATACATCGATTTTGACCTTTATAGGAACAATGACATTATTGTTCGTATTCAAAATTGATAATCCATATTACTATGTTTCTATAATGGCTACAGTTTCTTTTATTGTTTGGATTTTACTTGAACGCAAGATTAAAAAATTCTATGATTTTAAATTAGGCTTTGTAGTTTCTTTTAAGAATCTGATTGAAAATATAAAATCAGGAATTATACTGATGTTAGGTAATTTCTCATCAATTCTTATGACAGGTATTGATCGTTGGTTTGTTAAGTTCCTGTTAACAACAACCGATTTTGCTTATTACTCCTTTGTAGTAAGTACAGAAAATCTTATTGTAGTTTTTATAAACCCTATTGTAACTACAATGTATAATTATATTTGTACACAGTCAGATTACACAGCAATAAGAAAAATAAAAAGAATGTGCTTGATTTTTGCGTTATTCCTTGTTTCAAGTGCATTTGCAATAAAGTTTATACTTGAAGTATATCTTAATAAATATCTTGCTTCTCAGTATGTACTATTTCTTCTGTTTTCAACAGAAATACTATTTATGATTATCAAGGGTATTTATGTTAATATCTATAAAGCAAGAAAGCAACAGAGTATTTACTTAAAGCAGTTAATAGTAGCTATTGTTCTAGGCTGTATTTTAAATGCAATATTCTATTTTGTTTTCCATTCTATCGAGGGTATTGCACTTGCAACATTGATTTCAGTAATTTTCTGGTATATAATGTGTAGTGCTACAGTAAAAGAAATAAAACCAGACTGGAAAGAGCTATTGGTTCTTCTTATAAGTATCTCAGTTTTCATTTTCAGTGGCTTCTGCTTACCTTCAATTTTAGGATTTTTCGTTTACGTTGCAGTTATTTTAGTACTGTGTATGTTATTTATGAAAAAGGATTTCTTTGCTATGATTAAAATGGCAACTGATATGGTAAAAAAGAAATTACACAAAGCTTAATATTATTTTAAATTACAAACATTCATATTTTATGCAACACCATAAAATATGAATGTTTTTTCTTTTAGTACATATTATTATAGTAGCAAATTATATATGTGATTGTGGGTGATATTATGATTTGTAAAATTGGTGATTTAAGACACAAAGAGGTAATAAATGCAAAAAGTGGTTGCAGACTTGGATTTGTAGATGATGTAGAGTTTGATACAAAAAGTGCAGTTGTAATATCATTAGTTATATATGGCAGATGGCGTTGCTTTGGACTACTTGGCAGAGATGAAGATATCATAATAAAATGGGATTGTATAGATTTAATAGGTGAAGATACCATACTGGTAAGCTACAACCCACAGTTCAGGCAAAAACAGAAACGAAAATTTTTTATTAAATTGCAATAACAAATTGAACACTTTTTAGAATAAAGCCCGGCTTTTCTAAGCCGGCTTAATTTCCAACAAGCACGGACATCTAACGGTGTCAAGGTCGCCGTAAGGCGAGGCGTAGCCGATACCTTGACGCTG
>JAXJUF010000006.1:0-29351 GCA_036309185.1 Acutalibacteraceae bacterium | reverse complement strand
GGGACAGCGAATCAATACAGCGGTGCAGATTTACGATAGCACACGAACTAGGGCATATATTATTAGGGCACGAATTGATAAATGATAGATATTTCCGAAAGTTTGACATATCAAAACCCCAAATAGAGACCGAAGCAGATATGCTTGCGAGTAGATTACTAGCACCTGCTTGCGTACTCTGGGGGATGAATCTGCATACAGCTGATGAGATAGCTAAAGCTTGTAATATCACAAAGAAAGCTGCACAAGTTCGTGCAGACAGGATGGCGACCTTATATAAAAGAAATAAGTTCTTAACAAGTCCACTGGAGAAAAAAGTCTTTAAAAATTTCAGTGGTTTTATATGCAATTACAAGAAGGAATAAATGTATAATTATACATTCGATATGAATATTTATGCGATTTATCAATAATTATAAATCGGAACAAAACAAACCTCTAAAATTACAAAAAATCGCATAAAATCAGGAAGAGGAATTTATTCCTCTTAGATGTATTTTTTTGTTCCTCTTGTTCCTCTTAAAAAGTAAATTTTCAAAATAATACCTTTTCAATAAAATGGCTTGTTAAAGCGATTTTAAAAGCCTTTTAAAGACAAATTAAAATAGAAATAAAAAATATAATAATATAATTAATTAGATAATCACAAATAGCAAACAAAATGCAAAAAAACAAGCCGATTTTAAGATTTAAGACTTTTTAACACCTTAAAATCGGCTTGTTTATGCGAATTTTTCGTATTTAAATATTTTTATCGGTTTTTAACGGGTTGGGTTTGTTTTTTGTATTCTATTTACAAATTCACAATTAGGGAGTATTTGATACTAATACCTATTTAAACACTAGACATCTTGTCGACAGAATTTACTCAGCACTTCGTCCTTCTCCTTGACAAGCGACAGCTTGCCTGCGTCGTCGTCCTTGTTCTGAGTAAATTCTCCTCGACAATCTATTCTAGCGTTCAAACAGGTATTAGTATGAAAACAGAAAAAATGACTGTTGCAAAATCAAATTTGCAACAGTCATTAAAATTTTGTTTTAAAGGATTAATTATCCATATACATTGTAGCTTTCAGAAAGAAGATTCATAGCCTTGAATAGCTTATACATATATATGTATGGACCTAATGAAGAAATTAGACTTAAAATATAAGTAATAGCTGATAATGTAGTAGATGGCTCGGAAGATGAGATAATGCCTACTATGAATGCAAATATAAATGATGGAATGATAAAAACAAAGTTAAATATCCAGTATGTAGAAGCACTAAATTTATAATCATAGTTTCTTCTTTGAAGCTCACAGCCAATTCTTGATGAAATTTTATGATACCATACTATAAGAGAAATACCAAAAGTAACCGATGATAAAATCCATGCTAATACATAATTCATTGTTTTTTTGTTATCGTAACGGCTTGCTATAGTGTTTATATCTTTAGAAATGTCATAGAAACATACAATGCCGTAAATACCACAGGTAACAATACTAAGAAGTACATACTTTAAAAAGCTTCTATTTGTGCTAAGTTGCATTATAGGTTGCTGATAGCCACTCTGCTGATAAGTTTGCTGATAATAGTTTTGCTGATTATCCTGATAATTTGGTTGATAACCCTGCTGATTGTTCTGTTGATTATTTGGATCGTAATTCATAACAATCGTTCTCCTTAATTAGAATTTATATTAGACCTGTTCGATAACCGGAAAAATGTCGTATGGACGAAAGATTTTTTCGTCAGACAACGACAATTTTTTGCAGAAATACTGTATGTATTTCAAGAAAAATTGGCTAAGTATGACGGAAAAAGAACCGTTCAGACGGCGTTTTGGAGATTATCGAACAGGTCTATTATAAAACAGTTATTCGATTAATCGGTATCAAGCTTAAGCACAGCCATAAATGCTTCCTGAGGAACCTCTACGCTACCAAGCTGACGCATTCTCTTTTTACCCTCTTTTTGCTTTTCAAGTAGTTTTTTCTTACGGGTAATATCACCACCGTAGCACTTTGCAAGTACATCCTTACGCATAGCTTTAACGGTTTCTCTGGCGATAATTTTACTACCAATACAAGCCTGAATAGGTACCTCAAATAGCTGTCTTGGAATTTTCTCCTTTAGCTTTTCAGCCATTTTTCTTGCACGGGTAGGAGCCTTATCCTTATGAATAATAAATGAAAGTGCGTCTACAACTTCACCATTTAGCATAATGTCAAGCTTAACAAGCTTACTTTCTGCATAGCCTGAAAGCTCATAGTCAAATGAAGCATATCCACGTGTACGAGATTTCAATGTATCGAAAAAGTCATAAACAATTTCTGCAAGTGGTAGCTCATAGTGAATGTCAACACGGTCGTTGTCAATATATTTCATATCCTTAAATATACCACGTCTGTCCTGACAAAGCTCCATAATATTTCCTACATATTCAGATGGAGCGTAAATATGAGAATTTGTCATAGGCTCTTCAGCCATTGATATAAGTGCTGGATCTGGATAGTTGGTAGGGTTGTCTATCATTTCGACTGTACCATCTGTTTTTGTTATTTTAAATATAACGCTTGGTGCAGTTGTAATAAGGTCAAGATTATATTCTCTTTCAAGACGTTCCTGAATAATCTCCATATGAAGAAGACCTAAAAATCCACATCTAAAGCCAAAGCCAAGTGCAATAGATGTTTCAGGCTCAAATGAAAGTGAAGCGTCGTTTAATTTTAATTTTTCAAGGGCATCACGCAAATCAGAATATTTTGCACCGTCAGCAGGATATACACCACAATATACCATTGACTGAACCTCTCTGTAGCCTGGTAGAGGCTCGCTTGCAGGTCTATCAGCTAATGTTACAGTGTCACCAACCTTAGCATCCTGCACGCTTTTTATTGCTGCGGCAATATATCCAACCTCGCCGGCACAAAGCTCGTTTGTAGGCTCAAGTGAGGTTGCTCTCATATAACCAAGCTCAACAACAGTAAAGGTAGAGCCTGTAGCCATAAGCTTAATTTCATCTCCACGCTTTACAACACCGTCTTTTACTCTTATATATATAATAACACCCTTGTATGCATCATAATATGAGTCAAAAATAAGTGCCTGTAATGGCTTGCTGTCGTCACCTGCTGGAGCAGGTACGTCAGATACAATTCTTTCCATTACATCGTGAATATTTATACCAGCCTTTGCAGAAACCTCTGGAGCATCCTCAGCAGGTATTCCTATAACATCCTCAATCTCGTCCTTTACACGCTTAGGGTCGGCACTTGGTAAATCAATTTTATTTACAACAGGTACAATTTCAAGTCCACTGTCAACAGCAAGATAGGTGTTAGCAAGTGTTTGTGCCTCAATTCCTTGTGAAGCATCTACAACTAATACAGCACCCTCGCAGGCTGCAAGTGAACGAGAAACCTCGTAGTTAAAGTCAACGTGTCCTGGTGTGTCGATAAGATTAAATACATAATTATTGCCGTCATCAGCCTTGTAAAGCAGAGTAACAGCGTGTGCTTTAATTGTAATACCACGTTCACGCTCAAGATCCATATTATCAAGTAGCTGATCTTCCATTTCTCTTAAAGCAACAGATTCAGTCTGCTCAAGAATACGGTCAGCAAGTGTACTTTTTCCGTGGTCGATATGTGCTATAATACTGAAATTTCTTATTAATTCCTTAGGGTAAGACATTCTACATCGCCTTTCATTTTTAGAGTTTTTATAATAAATATATTATTTTTTATTATCTTCATTTTGCAAGCCTTTTTCAGTGTTGTATTTGCAAAAGCCTTTCATACAGCAAAGCTCACATTTTGGATTTCTTGCTGTACATACAGCCCTGCCGTGTAGTACAAGCCTATGGCAAAAATCATTTGATTCCTGAGGTGGCAACACAGCTCTAAGAAGCCTTTCTATTTTTACAGCATCTTTTATATTGTGAAAGCCCAGCTTGCCGGTTATTCGTATGCAGTGTGTATCCACAACTACAGCAGGCTTATTAAAGATATCACCTATAATAAGGTTTGCAGTTTTTCTGCCTATGCCTGGCAGAGATACAAGCTCTTCGATAGTATCCGGTACAATTCCGTTAAAATTATCTCTTAACGCTATGCACATTGCAACAATATCTCTTGCTTTTGTTTTGTATAGTCCACAGCTTTTAATAAGCTCTTCAACATCAGCTACATCAGCATTTGCAAACTCATTTACATCTTTATATGCTTCAAAAAGCTTTGGTGTAACCATATTAACTCTTGCATCTGTACATTGTGCAGCAAGTCTAGTGGCTATAAGTAATTGCAGAGGATCGGTATAAACCAGAGAGCATATAGCATCGGGATATTCAGCCTTTAAAGCGTCAACAGCAAGCATTGCACGCTCTTTATCTGTCATACTTCACAAACCTCCTTAAAACAATATTTCTATTTATTTTATCATAAATCTTTCAGTTTGTCAGCACCTAAAAAATAATGTGTGTAACATTTTGTAAGCAATTATTTATAAACAGATACAAAAAACAGTAAAAATCGTAATTATTGTAAAAAAACTGTATTTGTTTTACAGATAATTTATGATATAATAAAAGCAATAAATTATAAAAAATTATTAGGAGAAAATATTATGTATAAGAATTATCTTTTTGACCTTTATGGAACATTGGTGGATATAAACACAAACGAGTGGAAAACCTATTTGTGGGAGAAAATGGCAGAACTGTATGCCTTTGAGGGTGCAAGCTACAAGCCTATGGAGCTAAAAAGAGCTTACTTTGCACAGGTTGAAAAAGAAAAGGCAGAGGTGGCTGAAAAGCACCCAGAGTTTACTGATATTGATATTCGCATAGAAAAGGTTTTTGAGGATCTACTTAGAAATAAAGGGGTAGAGCCTCCACAGAATTTCGGAGAATATACTGCAAAGTCATTCAGAGTTATTTCTACAAAATATATTAAGCTATATGATGGTGTAGAGGATTTCTTAGACAGCCTGAGAAAAGCTGGTAAGGGTGTATATCTGCTTACAAATGCACAGCGTTGGTTTACTGCACCTGAAATAAAAATGCTTGGTTTAGAGGATAAATTTGACGGTATTGTAATTTCATCAGATGAATATACCTGTAAGCCAGACAAGAGCTTTTACAATCTTATCCTAGAGCGTTACAACCTTAACCCAGAGGAAACTATAATGATAGGTAACGATTGTAAAACAGATATTCTTGGTTCATACAATGCAGGACTTGATTCATTGTATATTCATACTAACATTTCACCAGATGTAACAATTGAACTTAAAAGTAAGTTCTCTATAATGGATGGTGACTTTACAAAGGTTAAAGATTTGATATTAAAGAATTGATTATAAAACATATTTATTCCAACAATATTATCTGAAAGGAATGTGATTTTATTGAAGAAGGGTAAAATTGTACTTGTTGTTATGATAATTGTAGTATTACTTATTGCAATGGGTGGCGTATATACTTATTATTTATTAAATAATGAAGATGTTACATTGCCATCATTTGTAAGTAATATATTTAATTCAGGTACTGAACCTGTCACTGAGCCAACAACAATTGCAACAGAGCCTATAACAGAAGCACCAACAGATCCTATACCTGAAATAAATGCTTCTATAACTGCACAGGAGCTAAGCCTTACAAGTGGACAAACAGCACAAATAAATGCTGAAATTAAAAATCCTGTGGAGGGGAAAAGCTATAATATACGCTATACAACCTCTAACGAAAATATAGCTTCAATAGATAGCAAAGGACTTGTTACACCAATGAGTAAGGGTGAATGTAAGGTTGGTGTATATGTAGAGGGCTATGAAGCCTCTATTAAAAACTTTGACGTAACAGTAAGTGACTATAGAATAGATCAGATAAACGTACTTAATAATTATTTAAGTGGCTTGAAAACAAAGGAAGAATATAAATATTCAAACAATAAAAAAGGCTATGCAAAGCTAGACGGTTGTAGAATAGCAGATTTTAACAATGACGGTAGCTATGAGCTATTTATAGTATATAAAATGGCGAATGATTTTCAAAAGGCACAGGTTGTTACAGTATCTGGAAATACTGCAATTATAAATCAGACAAGCAAAAGCTATCAGGAGATTGCAAACGGTGGATATAGTAAATATGTTGAAGAAATTTATGTAGATGGATACGGAGAAATAAGTATTATCTCAGAACAAACAAAAACTGTAACCAATTACACCGAAAAGAATACTGTACTCTATACGATTGGTGGAAATGTTTTAACAGAACAGGCTAAGTATTATTGCAAAGAGCCTTCTAATATAGGTGATATAACAAAAAAAGCTGAGTATAAGGTTGATAATGCTGTAAAAACAAGAGATGAATTTACAATGCTTTATACTTCTTTGAAATCGTCAAGAGAAATTTCGGATGATTATATTTCAATTACAGCTTCACTTTCAGAGGGTAACTATACTAAAGCACAAATGCCTTGTGACCTTGGTAGTGCTTACTATGACAGAATTAAATGGACAAGCAGTGATGTAGAGGTTGCAAAGGTTAGTGATTCAGGCATAGTAACAGGTGGCAGTAAGCTTGGAAGCTGTATAATTACAGGTACAATACAAGGTATAGACGTACCAATGTGTAAGATGACTGTTGAAGTAACAGATGTTTCAGATGAGTTTAGTAGCTATGTTGAACAAATCAAAGACGATGTTATTATAGGTGAGTCAGGTAGTAAGATGAAGCTATACGCTTACTATGTAGCAGATATAGATGGTGATACAACAACAGATCTTCTGCTTTATTACACAGGTGGTAACGGCTGTCAGCTTGATATGGTGCATTTTGTAGGAACAAAACCAAGCAGACAAACAATAAAAAGCATAACTACAGAAAATAAGGTTGCTTGTATGCTTGAGCTTTATACCGATAGCAGTTCAAATAATGCTACTGTACTATATGTAGGTGAAATAAAGGTTGACGGTAATAAAAACACTACAAGCTTTAGATATGAAACCTATTCAAATGGAACCTTCTATACAGACGGCAGTGTTTATACTGTTATAAGCAATTCAGGGAAAAAATCGTTTAAGGTAGGAGAAGCAAAGGTAAAAGAAGATGACTTCAATAATATGCTTATAAGATACCGTAAACTAGGTGACTGGAAAAAGGTATAATTAAAGCTTAGAGGGGTTATACTATATGGAAATATTTGATGTTTATACAGAAAATAGAGAAAAAACAAACAGAACTATTGAAAGAGGCACTGTACTGGAAAAGAATGATTATCGCTTAGTAGTTCATGCCTGTATTATCAATGATAAGAACGAAATGCTTATCCAACAGCGACAACCCTTTAAAAGTGGTTGGGCAAATATGTGGGATATAACTGTAGGAGGTTCAGCTATTGCTGGAGAAACAAGTAAACAGGCTGTACAAAGAGAGCTTTTTGAGGAGCTTGGAATTAATATAGATTTTTCTGATATAAGACCACAGCTTACAATAAACTTTGAAAACGGCTTTGATGATATCTATATTATTCAATGCAGTGACATAGATATAACAACATTAAAGCTACAGTATGAAGAAGTACAGTGTGTTAAATGGGCAAGCTTTAAAGAAATTCAAGAAATGCTATATAAAGGTACATTTATACCTTATCACGAGTCGCTGATTAATTTAATATTTAGTATGAAGAATAACTACGGAGCTTTTTCAAATACACATTAATATTAATCTTTGTTTAAAGAATAAAAAACTTTAGTTCAAGATATTTGAGAGGTAGTAATGTCACACAGCAAATACACAAAACGGGGTTACTCACTTTACCTTGAAAAGTGGAACAAATCTGCGAAAAAATATATAAACACTTGTAAAATATGTGGTCATAAGGGTTATAGTCCTGTTATTGAAGATAAAGACTTTTTTACAACCCTCGAAAACAAAGCAATTTTCAGTGAATTATCCAAAACTATGTATAAACTCGAATTGGATGAACACGGAAGATGTGCTTACTGTGCAAAAGTGCAGGATAAATATAACAGATAAATCCCAATTTAACGAACCTTTAATTAAGAATAGTATCAATTGTTCACCTAAACAGCAAGGGCTTTCTGCTAAAATGCAGAAAGCCCTTGCTTATTTTTCTTCTATTTTTAATATTTCTTTAATTTTATCAATTACAAATCAGATTAACCTTGCAATAACCCATTGCTGTAGATAGCCCCATAAAAAGAAAGCTATTACTGAGAAAATAATTCGTATGCTTATGTTATCAACAAATGAAAAAAATATTTTTAATGACAATGCACAAATCAATGCATAGGATATAAGATTTGAAACAAGGTAAATATCCACTCCGTCACGTAGTTTCTTTAAAAATTTCATTGTTTGTCCTCTATTTCAAGCGTTATAGTTTATATGGCATATTATCAATAATCACAGGCACTGCTTATTCCGGCAAGATATCCTGTGCTGAAAGCTATCTGCAAATTGAAGCCTCCTGTGTATGCGTCTACATCTATAACCTCGCCTGCAAAATACAAGCCTTTGCATAGCTTTGATTCCATTGTTTTTGGATTGATTTCTTTTGTGCTTACTCCACCAGATGTTATTATAGCCTCTTCAATTGGTCTGAAGCCATTAATATCAACAGTAAAATTCTTTATAACCTCAACTAGCTTATGACGCTGTTCTTTTGTAATTGAATTACACTTTGTATCAAATGGTATTCCTGTTTTTTCTATTACCACAGGAATAATTTTTGCTGGTAAGAGCTTATTAAGTGAATTTTGTATATCTCTGTTTATGAACATTTCAAAATCTCTCAACACTCTTGCATCAAGCTGTTTTTCGGTAAGTGCTGGTTTTAAATCAATTGAAATATAATAATCATCAAGCTTTTTATTAGCTAAATGTGCAGATGAGCTTAACACAACAGGACCACTTACACCAAAATGCGTGAATAGCATTTCTCCAAAGTCGCTATATAATACAGAGTTATCCTTTTTAGAAAGAATTTTAAGTGATATATTCTTTAATGCTAAGCCTTGCAGAGCTTTACAAAAAGCATTTGGTGACACAATAGGCACTAATGATGGTTTTGGAGCTACTATTGTGTGTCCTGCTTGTCTTGCAAAATTATAGCCTGCACCTGTTGAGCCTGTAAGTGGGTAAGACTTACCACCTGTTGCTACAATAACCTTATCACAGAAATACTCTTTATTATCGGTTGTGCGTACACCCTTAACTGTATTATCTTCAATAATCAAGGATTTTACATCTGCATTAATTATTTTGCAGTTATATTCCTTTACAAAATCGTGTAAAGAATCTACAACATCAACTGCTTTATCAGAGGTAGGGAAAACCCTGTTTCCTCTTTCTGTTTTTAGTTGTAAGCCTCTGTTCTCAAAAAAGCTGATTACATCATCTGTACCAAAGGAATTTATTGCACTATATAAAAATTTACCATTTGTAGGAACATTTGCTATAAAGGTATTAGCGTCACAATTATTTGTAACATTACATCTGCCCTTACCTGTTATCATAATTTTTCTGCCTACTCTTTGGTTTTTCTCTATAAGAGTTACATCTGCACCATACATAGCACAATGACCAGCACAAAACATTCCTGCTGCACCTGCACCAATTACTATTATTTTAGTTGAATTCATCAGTTTCTACCTCTGTTTTTTTAATTTCATCTGATAAAATAGGTCCATCAGTATAAACACCATAGTTATACCAGATTTTTTCTAAATCCTTAAAGGTTTTTACAACATCATCTTTACGCTCGATAACAGTAGCAACTATAAGTGCATTTATAAGACTAAGTGGTGCAACTAATGAGTCTACTATTGTAGCCATATCGCTTCTTGCAAGCAATACATATTTTGAAACCTGTGCAATAGGTGAATTCATACTATCTGTAATAGCAATAACACTCGCCTTTCTATCCATTGCAAATTTCATAGCTGTTGAAATATGGTGAGAATATCTTGGGAAGCTTATAGCTATCATTACATCATCTTCACTTATTCTGTTAAGCTCCTCGTACAATCTTGCTCTGTCGGCTGTAGATATAACCTTTACATTACCGAATATCAAACCAAGATAGTACCCCAAAAAGCTTGCAAGAGCAGATGAGCTACGAAGACCGTAAATATAAATAGTTTTAGCATTACAAATTGCATTAACAGAGCTTTTAAAATCATCACGAGATGTTTCTTCTATTGTTTGCTTGATATTATCAATATCACTGTTAAGTACATGCTCTATAACACTACCATTGCCTATTCTGCTTTGACTAACCTCAATACGCTGAAACGATGTTAGCTTATCTCTTATCATTTCCTGCATAGCCTGTTGCATTTTAGGATATCCACTATAGCCTAATTCAGTGGCAAATCTTACCACGGTAGACTCGCTTACGCCAACTGTTTCGCCCAATTTTGCAGCTGTCATAAATGCTGCCTGTCCATATTCTGTTTTAATATATTTAGCTATTAATCTTTGTCCCTTTGAAAATTTTGGCATTAAGGATTCTATTCTTTTCATTAATGAGTCAACCAATTCAAATCGCCTCCTGAATATTGTTGTATTAGATACTATCTAAGTTTAATACTAACTATCGAAAAAATCAAGCAAAGTTTTTTAATTTTGCAATTTTTAAGTTTTGAAATTTCATATTTTAAAAATTTGATTTTCATTATTCTACAAATACTTTTATTAAATCGCACAATAAGACTATAAATATTTTGTAAATTACTGAAAATATTAAGATAACACATAGACAAAAATATACAAAAAGTGTATAATAATTAGGTTAATAACAGAAAGGATTGATTCCAATGAAAATAATCAAAAAATCAGTAGCAATTGGCTTGGGTGCTTTAATGGTGGGTTCTTCACTTTGTGGATGTACTCAGGCAACAATTTTTGGTAGCTACCCAAATGATTATTCCTGGTCATATAAGGACGACTCATCAACATTATCAATAGGTGGCTATATCTTCTATAACTATATGTCTTTCTATGATGCTTCTATGAGAGTAGAAAACGGAACAGGAGATTTCCTTGATCAGAAGCTAAAGGATGACGACGAAAAGGAATGGGTAGCAAGAGATTACATCAAAAATACTACTGAGGAAAACTGTAAATATCATCTTTATACAAATAAGGTATTTAATGATATGGGATTAAAGCTTACAGCTGCACAGATTACAGAAGCCGAGGCAAATGCTGATTCTGTATGGCCAAGTGTAAAAGCCTCAATGGAGCAATATGGTGTAAGTAAGGATTCATTCGTTGCTGCATATTCTGAAAATGGTGTTAAGCTAGATGCTATTTTCAGAGCTACATACGGAGAGGGTGGAACTAAAGAGGTTACTTTAGATGAGCTAAAGAAGTATTACACAGAAAACTATGTAAACTACAGCTATTTCTCAATTCCACTTTACTCATCTTCAAATGATGAAGAAGGCAACCCTGTTTCTGAGAAAATGAGCGATAAAGAAATTCAGGATATTAAAAACAATCTAAAGAAATATTCTGATGCTATCAACGCTGGTACATCATATGAAGATGAAATCAAGCTTTATATGACAGAGTACAATGTTGAATCTGATCCTACTATAACAGCTACAAACATTCTTAAAAATTCAGGATTACCTGAGGATATTCAGAAAGCTTTAGAGGGTATGAAGGATAAAGAGGCTAAGTATATTGTTGTTGGTGAAGACGGTGACTCACCTATGGCTTATCTTATTTACAGAGGCGATATTCAGGCTGAGGCTAAAAATCTTGACACTAATGAAGATATTAAGTATGCAACTCTTTCAATTATGAAGAGCGATGAATTTAAGGATAGTATGCTAGATGCTGCTAAGAAACACAAGTGCGAAGTAAATACTGCTGCAATAGAAAAATATCCTTGTGAGATGTTCATTACTGAATCATCAACAGAGGCAGCAACTAACGCTGAAATAACAGCTGAATAATTAAACATTTTAAGACGGACGGAGATATTATTCTGTCCGTTTTTTAAAATATTCCAAAATTACCAATTTGTAAATTTATAATGTAATATTTACTTTTAGGTTGATTTTTGAATTTTATATTATATAATAAAACTGTTAGAGATTAAAAATCCTTTGGAGGAATAAAAATGAAAAGGAAAATTATTGCAATATTTTGTATTTCAACAATGGTAATAGCTTTAAACGGTTGCACAATGTTAGAAAACGAACAGCCTACAGAGCCTGCAACAAATGCTCCTACAGAAATATCTACAGAGCCTATAACTGCACCACCTACAGAGGCACCTACAGAGGCACCTACAGAAGCACCAACTGAACCACCTACTGAGCCTGTAGAGCAAAAGCCTGAAAATACTACATTTTCAGTAACAGTATATCAGCCTCCAACAGAGCCACCTACAATAGCACAAACTGTTGAGCTACTAAGACCTATAGTTGGTACTTGGTATCTTGACCATTATGAGCAATCAAATGGTCAGCATACAACACCTGGTACTATTATTACCTACACATTTAACAGTGACGGTACATTTTCAGTAGATAACAGAGGCAATGTTTCTACGGGTACATATTATTTTGACGGTACTACAATAGCTTATAAGGCAGATATATCTGAAGATAGTGGCGAATTTAATTATAACGCTACTGAAAAGCAGATAACAGATGTAGACCAAGGCACTCAAATGTCAGCTGTATTTACCAAAACAAAGCCTGAATAAATTAAAGGGAGAAGGTTTCTAAGCCTTCTCCCTTTTGTACTAAGTATTCGTTCAACACAAAATTTGACACTATAATAAATATTATGGTAAGAAAAAATAGAGACTAAAAAACAAGAGCCACTCACACAGAAGGGGAGTGGCTCGAAAATTATAAAATAGTCACTTAATTTAATTGATAGATTAAGCTGAAATTATTCAACACCCATTATAGCCTTACCAGCCTCTACTAACTGGTCAGCAAGCTCTGTAGCAGAAGCTTCGTTTTCTCCTACAGCTGTAATGTATAGCTTAATCTTAGGCTCAGTACCACTTGGTCTTACTGTAATTGAGCAACCATCATCAAGCATAAATGCAATTACATTTGACTTAGGTAGATTGATAGCAGTTGTTGTGCCTGCAATCTTGTCTGTCTTTATGCTTAGCTTATAGTCGTTGATAACCTCAATTTTTCTGCCAAGAATTTCTGAAAGCTCGTTGTTCTCTCTAAGACCAGACATAATATTGCCCATCTTTTCAAGACCACTTGCACCTTCAAATTCAAAGCTTACAGTCTTATTCTTGTAATAACCAAATTCGCTATAAAGCTCTGTAATAACATCGTCAAGACATTTGCCCTGTGTTCTGTAATATGCAGCCATTTCGCAAATTAACATAGAAGCAACAACAGCATCCTTATCTCGTACATAAGTACCAGCAAGATAACCGTAGCTTTCTTCAAAGCCAAAGATATATCTCTCTTCTTCGCCAGCCTGCTCAAGACCAAGAATCTGCTCACCGATATACTTAAAGCCTGTAAGAACATTTCTTAACTCACAGCCATATTTAGCACAAATTCTTGTGATAAGCTCTGAAGTTACGATTGTCTTAACTACAAATGGATTTTCTGGCAGATTGTTAAGTGCTTTTCTGCAAGAAAGAATGTAGTTTGTAAGCATAATACCTGTTTCGTTACCAGACATTAAACGGTAAGAACCATCGTGAAGTCTTACAGCAATACCAACTCTGTCAGCGTCAGGGTCAGTTGCAAGCAATAGATCAGGCTGTTCCTTAGCACATAGGTCAAGACCTAGCTGTAAAGCCTCTTTAATTTCAGGGTTAGGGTATGGGCAGGTTGTAAAGTTACCATCAGGATTTTCCTGTTCCTTTACAATGATAACATCCTCAACACCTGTTTCGACCAATACTCTTCTTACTAGTTTATTACCCGCACCATTAAGTGGAGTGTAAACAACCTTTAGTCCAGCACCCTTACATACATTAGGATTTATAGATTGCTTCTTAACATTTTCAATGTAGCTGTCATATACTGAGTCCTCAATATATTCAATTGTACCATCAGAAAGACCCTGCTCAAAATCAACAATCTTAACATCGTTGAACATATCTATGCTCTGAATTTCAGAGTAAACTGCATTTGCACTTTCATCTGTCATCTGGCAACCATCACTGCCGTAGCACTTATAGCCGTTATATTTAGCAGGGTTATGGCTTGCAGTAACCATAATACCAGCCTGACATTTAAGCTCTCTTACACAGAATGAAACAACAGGTGTTGGCTGAAGTTCTCTTGAAACATAAGCTTTAATACCATTAGCTGCAAGTACCTTTGCTGCTTCTTTTACAAATAGATCGGATTTAATTCTTGAATCACAAGCAATAGCAACAGAAGCATTATCGTAATTCTTCTTTAGATAATTAGCTAATCCCTGTGTAGCATAACGAATAACATAAATGTTCATTCTGTTAGTACCTGCACCGATTACACCTCTTAGGCCAGCTGTGCCAAACTCAAGCTCTTTATAGAATCTATCATAAATAGCTTCTTCATCACCTTTTATGCTTTCTAACTCTGGTATTAAATCAGTATCATCAACAGCGTTTTTAAGCCACAGCTCATAAAGTTCATTCGTATTCATTATTATTTACACTCCTTACCGAAATCATTAAAAAATGATATATGATAAAATCTGTCGAAATTATACTTCATAATATTACCATATTGCAAAAAAAAATTCAATTATTTGTTAGAAGATAATAAGCAATATTTTCAAAAATTTATAAAAATTTCAAAAATACAGATTAAAGAATAGCAATGAATGTATGAAAATACCATATTTATCAATATCTATAGCTTACAATATGATTAAATATTAATAATTTGTAAAGGAATGTTGCTTTAGAATTTCTATTCCTCCTATAATAGGGAGTTCTCTTTTTTCGCCTTTAATTGCACTTGCAATTCCTAAAATAGCAAATATTATAAAAAGAAATCCTGCTATACCGGCAACAGCTACTATAGGGTATAGCCAAATTGATATTTTAAGCAATAGCTTTTTAAGTATTAAATATAATATACCGTAAATAATTTCTGCAATTAACAGGCTTATTCCTTGGTTTATATGAAACATAGTAAGATTTGAATGTTTGCATTTTATAAGTGGTACAATCCATAAAAAGCCAATATACGAGATTGCAGAAAATATTTTTTCTTTACTAAATGAATTTAAAAGTAATTTATATTTATAGGTAACCTTTTGGTTGTAAAGCATTTCTTCTCCACAGTTGGGGCAAAGACAAATCCCTTTTTCAACCTGTGTACCGCATTCAGGACAAATTATCATTTTAACCTCCAAATTTGTAATATCACAGTTTTTATACTATCATTTCAGATGTAAAAAAATTGTGAAAATTTGTATCAGAGAATTAATTTTTCTGTTCTTGAAATCTGTATTTATTTATAGTAAAATAACACAGAGGTGAAGTTATCTATGATGGTTTCAACAAAGGGCAGATATGCATTAAGAGTTCTTATTGACCTTGCATTGCACCAAAGAGATGAATATGTATCGTTAAAGGGTATAGCAGAGCGACAGGATGTTTCTATGAAATACCTTGAAAATATAGTTGCTACACTTTCAAAGGCAGGATATCTTGAAAGCCTAAGAGGTAAAAACGGAGGCTACAGATTAAAAGAAGCTCCGGATAAATATACTATAGGTTCAGTTTTAAAGCTTACTGAGGGTACTCTTGCACCTGTAGCCTGTTTAGAAAATTGCAGTACAGAGGAATGTTCACGCTCAGCAAGCTGTCTTACTCTGCCTTTATGGCATAAGCTTGACAATATAGTAAATGAATATCTGGATAGTGTAACAATAGCAGATTTAATAAATAAAACAATTGAGATATAGCTAAAATAAAAAAGCCAAAGAGGAAGCTAAATATAGCTTTCCTTCTTTGGTTTTTGTTTATATTATTTGTAAATTAGTTTAAAAATTCTGATGCAGTAATAAGTATATAATCAAATATAATCTGGAATTATAAATAATTATTTTTCTTTAAAGGTATAAATTTGACAGTAGAGCATATTTTATAGCATAAAAATCGTAATTTCAATTTGATAAAATAATATTTTTAAAAAATTTGTTAATATCTTGACAGAAGCAATTTGATTTGATAAAATAAGGCTCAAAATGTGTTATGGAGGGTATGTATGGATACTGATGACAGTAGTATCACAGGCAGTTTATATTTTGGTAAAGCTCTGTGTCTGTTTGATTTTGGCTTGATTTATTTATTCCTGAAAAAGATAGTGAGTTAATTATTATGTATTGCACAATCATAATAATTTAATAAATTAATAAAATTTTCAAATAAGGGGATAAAAAATTGATAGGACAAATTATTTTACAGCTTGTACTTATAGCTTTGAATGCAGTTTTTGCTTGTGCAGAGATTGCTGTATTATCTATGAACGAAAACAAACTTGCCAAAATGGCATCAGAGGGAAACAAGAAAGCGTTAAAGCTTCAAAAGCTTACAAGTCAGCCTGCTAGCTTTTTGGCTACAATACAGGTTGCAATTACACTTTCAGGATTTTTAGGCAGTGCTTTTGCAGCAGATAATTTTTCAGAGGTTATTGTTAAAGGTCTTTTAAGCTTAGGTATTCCAGTGCCACAAGAAACTCTTAATACTATTTCGGTAATTGTTATTACAATCTTACTTTCATTTATCACACTTGTTTTTGGTGAGCTTGTTCCTAAGCGTGTAGCTATGAGAAAAACAGAATCAATAGCACTTGCTTTAGCTGGAACTGTAAGCTTTATTTCAAAGGCTTTTTCACCTTTAGTATGGTTACTTACAGCCTCTACAAATGGTGTTTTGCGTTTGATGGGAATTGACCCTAACGCAGAGGATAGCGAGGTTAGCGAAGAGGATATCCGTATGATGGCAGACGCAGGTACAGAAAAGGGTGTAATTAACGAGGACGAAAATAATATAATTCAAAATATCTTTGAGTTTAACGATATCTACATAAGCGAAATTATGACACACCGTACAGAGCTTGTTATGCTTTGGATGGAAGATGGTATAGAGCAGTGGATGGAAACAATAAAAGGTAATACACATATTTTCTATCCTATATGCGAAGAAACTGCTGACCGTGTTGTAGGCGTTCTTGATTCACGTAAATTTTTACGTTTAGAAGAGAAAACAAAGGAAAATGCACTTAAAAAAGCAATTGATAAACCATACTTTGTTTCAGGTTATTTAAAGGCTAACGAGCTTTTCCGTGAAATGAAAAAGAATAACTGTTACTTCTCTGTTGTTGTAGATGAGTTTGGTGGTACAGACGGTATAGTTTCAATTAATGACTTGATAGAGGAAATTATCGGAGAATTTGAGAATATTCAATCAGAAATTAAAAAGCTTGACGACTCTACATATAAAATTGATTGTAGTGTAGAGATAAGTAAGGTTGAGCGTATTCTAAAGGTAAATATTGAAAGCAACGCTGTAACACTTAATGGTTGGATTATCGAGCAATTTTCTGCTGTGCCAAAGGTTGGTTACGAGTTTGATTATGATAAATTTAAGTTTAGAGTTACAGAGTCTAACGAAAAGCAGGTTGTAAGCGTTATAGTTACAGCAAAGACAGAAAATGAATAAATAATATATAAGCCGAGGTGTACCTTTGTATGCCTCGGTTTTTCTATACGAATACAGCATATTCAACATATTTTTTCACTAATTTTTATTTGCTTGATAAACTTATTCAAACTTTTTTAAATTACTTTGCTGTTGATTGATAAGAATAAATTTATATGATATAATTTATTCTTGTGAAAAAATAATTATTGCATTATATTTTTAGAAATAGAGGGAATTTGTATGGGCCAGAGAGATAATTTAAGAAATGTAGCTATAATTGCTCATGTAGACCACGGAAAAACAACACTAGTTGACCAGCTATTGCACCAGAGTGGTATATTCAGAGCTAATGAGGCTGTTGCCGAGCGTGTAATGGACTCAAACGACCTTGAGCGTGAGCGTGGCATAACAATTCTATCAAAAAATACAGCTGTAATGTATAATGATATAAAAATCAATATTGTTGATACACCAGGTCACGCAGATTTTGGTGGCGAGGTTGAGCGTATTCTTATGATGGTAGATGGCGTTTTGCTTTTGGTAGATGCTTTTGAGGGCTGTATGCCACAGACTCGTTTTGTACTTAAAAAGGCTCTTGGCTTAGGTAAAAAGCCTATTGTTGTTGTAAATAAGATAGACCGTCCTGGTGCAAGACCAAACGAAGTAGTAGACGAGGTGCTTGACTTATTTATAGACCTTGGTGCCGATGATGACCAGCTAGAATTTCCTGTTGTATATGCTTCTGGTAGAGACGGCTACGCTTCACTGGACCCTGACGAAGCAGGCACAGATATGAAGCCATTATTTGAAACAATTATTAACGAGGTTCAGCCACCTAAGGGTGACCTTGAGGGACCTATGCAAATTTTGTTTTCAAATATTGACTATGATGATTATGTAGGCAGAATAGGCATAGGTAGAGTTGAGCGTGGTACAGTTAAAAACGGACAATCAGCAGTTCTTTGTACAAGAGAAGGTAACACAAAGAGCGTTAAGATTGCAAAGCTATATCAGTTTGAGGGTCTTAAAAGAGTAGAAACAGAAACAGCACAGCTTGGTGATATTGTATGTGTTTCTGGTATTGCTGACCTTAACATAGGTGAAACAGCCTGTGCACCAGATTGCGTAGAGGCTTTACCTTTTGTAAAAATAGATGAGCCTACTGTTTCTATGATGTTTATGGTAAATAATTCACCTTTTGCCGGTAAAGAGGGTAAGTATGTAACCTCAAGAAATATTCGTGACAGACTATTCAAAGAGGTAGAAACAAATGTTGCTATGCGTGTAGAAGAAACAGACTCAGCAGATACATTCAGAGTATCTGGTAGAGGTGAGTTGCATCTTTCTGTACTAATAGAAACAATGCGTAGAGAAAATTATGAGTTTCAGGTGTCTCGCCCTACTGTTATTTTTAAGGAAATAGACGGTAAAAAGTGCGAGCCTATCGAAATGCTTATTATAGAGGTACCATCAGAATATGTTGGTGCAGTAATCGAAAAGCTTGGCTCTCGTAAGGCTGAGCTTGTAGATATGGGTACAAGAGAATCAGGTATAACACACATTGAATTCCGTATTCCTGCAAGAGGATTAATGGGATATAGAAGTGAATTTTTAACAGATACAAACGGTAATGGTATTATGAACCACGTATTTGATAGCTATGAGCCTTACAAGGGTGAAATCATCAGCCGTCATCAGGGTTCACTTGTAGCACACGAAACAGGTGATACAACAAATTACGGTTTGTTTGCAGCACAAGACAGAGGTAGACTATTCCTTGGTGCAGGTGTGCCTGTATATGAGGGTATGATAGTAGGTGCAAGCCCTAAAAATGAGGATATAACAGTAAATGTATGTAAGAAAAAGCATATTACAAATACACGTGCATCAGGCTCAGACGATGCTTTAAAGCTTACACCTTGCTCACCTTTAAGCCTTGAGCAGTCACTTGAATTTATTGCAGATGATGAGCTTGTAGAGGTTACACCTAAGAGTGTTCGTCTAAGAAAGAAAATTCTAAGCAAAGAGCTAAGAATGAAGCAGGCTAGCAAAAAGAAGTAATATCTCAATAATCACTCTTGATTTTTCATATCAAGAGTGATACCATATTATCAGTATTTTATATTGAGATATCGGCTTTTAAATTAAGGATGGTTTATAGTGGATTTTGTTATTTTAGACCTGGAGTGGAACGGCTCTTACAGTAAAAAAATTAAAGGATATATAAACGAAATTTTTGAGTTTGGTGCTGTAAGAATAAATAGCGATATGCAGGTTGTTGATACCTTTTCAATGCTGATAAAGCCACAAATCAGCAAAAAAATATCCAGCAGAGTACAGGAGCTTACCCACATTAATACTGATGAGCTTTTAAATACAAATAATACCTATAATCACGTTATTAAAGAATTTAGCATTTTTGCAAAGGATGCAATTATTTTAACATGGGGTATTACCGATATTCATACACTGATAGTTAATAATGAATATTACAATAAAACCAAAAGATTAAGCTTTTTACATCAGTATATAAATCTTCAAAGCTATTGTGAAAATTGTATGGATAGGGAAGACCCATCTAAACAAATGGGACTTTCAACAGCAGCTGAGCTTTTAGGTATAGATTTTGGTGATGATAATCTTCACCGTGCATTAGATGATAGTTTGTTGTCATACAAATGCTTTGCAAAGCTTTATGATGAAAATAAGGTAAAAAAGTTTATCAGAGAAGCTGATAACGATTTCTATAACAGAATTTGCTTTAGAAATGTGGCTATAACAGATTTTAACAATCCACTTGTAGATAAAAAACAATTTTATTCAGTCTGTCCTCAATGTGGCAGAAAGGGTAGACGTTTAACAAAATGGCAGATAAAAAATAAAGGCTTCCGTTCAACCTTCCACTGTGATTATTGTAATCTTAAATTTAATGGAAAGGTAATCTTTAAGCTAAAATACGAGGGTGTGCAGGTAAAGCATAGCTCAAGAGTATATGTAGAAGCTGAAAATAAACCAGTGCAAAGCCAAAGTAAAATAAATTAGCAATGAATTAAAAAGGAACGGTATTAAACATCGTTCCTTTTCTTGATGATTAAACAAAAATAACAAGAATCAAAGAAGGGATTTTTATGATTAAAAAAGATTATTCAGGACTTTTCGATGAAGAATCGAAGATGTACTTAAAAAAATGCTTTAATTTAGGTGAGATTGAACTCTTTGATTATGCACCACATAAATGTGATATTGATGGATTAATTTCAGCAGCTTGTATTTTTGCACCTGATTTTATTCAGATTAATGATTATATTTTTGTGAAAAATTTTATTCTTGAAGATGCTATAACAGATGAGTTTATTGCTAATCTTGAAGAACAGTTTAATAATGATAAAAAGAGTATAGAGATGTATGTGAATAGCTGGAGTTTGGGAGATTTTTTCATTAATTCAAAACAGGATTATATGAATGACGAAATTATTATTAAGAAATTTGGAGAATGTTTGGTGTATTTTTGGAAAAGTCGTCTCGAGAAAGTGTTTCCAATGAAAAAGTTTTCAGTAGAAATATGTGAAAACCTTTATGGAGAATACGGCACTTGTGTAACTATGTATGAGAAAATAGAATAACCTCAAAAGGAGGGATTATTTTGATTAAGTCAATAAATAAAGATAGCAGTTTAAGTAAAGATGAAAATACTGAGCATAGAGCTTTTAAGATATTTCGAGTGTTTATGATTATAATAGCAAGCCTATTTTTTCTTTGGTTTTTATTACCTGTTTTTGTTTATGGTATTCTCAATTCGTTCAATCTTATGGGAATGTTAGCCTGTTTATATGTAATAGCTTTTTGTAGTAAAAGAGATGTTTTCAAAAGAATTAAAGAAAAATTTTACGAGAAAAAGCTAACTAAATTATTATGGCAAACAGGCAGACTTTGTATATACGCTTTTGCTACATATGGTTTTATAATAAGTGTTGTTATGGCTGTGTTTGCAAGTATACCTGCAGCCGAAAATTCGTCAGAGATTATTTTGGGTGCTCAGGTTAAGGGTACAGCTCCTACATTAAGCTTATATGATAGAATAATAGCAGGTGAGGAGTATCTTAAAGAAAACCCTAATTCAATTTGTGTTGCAACAGGTGGTTTAGGTGATACAGCAACAATTACAGAGGCACAGTGTATAGCTAATGTGCTTACAGAACACGGTATAGCTTCAAATAGAATTTACCTTGAAAATAACTCAAAAAATACTCAGGAAAATATAAAATTTGCTTATAGCATAATAACAGAAAATAGTGAGAACGAAAATATAGCCATAGTGTCAGACGGCTTTCATCAGGCAAGGGCAAGGCTTATTGCACGTAAGCTGGGGATAACAAGTAAGATAGGTGCAGTAAGTGCAAAAACAAACTGGATTTACCTGCCTACCTTTTGGGTGCGTGAATGGTTTGCGTTACCCTATGACACCTTTTTCAGATAATATAATAAAGGTCATACTAAGCTTTGTGCTTGGTATGACCTTTTGTTAATCAATATTATTCACTTTTCTTTTTGCTGGATATAAATCCACCAACCTTACGTGGGATTATATCTATTCCATACATAATATAACCAATTACAATCAATGCAACAGCAAGCAGTAATAGCTTTGCTACAGTGTTTATTATTCCGTTGGCATTTATATTAAAAAATGGATATGGATAGCTACCGCAATTGCTAACAGGGTAGCAGAAGTTAGCTCCGGAGCCAACAGGTCTGTTCATTACTAATACAGAAATATATACATATGCTGTATATAGGGCAGAAGGTATAGTCCATAGAATAGGGAAGAAAGGCTTGAAAAATCCTTTTTTATCAAATAATAACCAATCCAATATAACCATGGCAGGAATAACATAGTGCATAACATTTGCTATAAAATATGTATTCCATTTAGGTATAGTAAAATTATTTATGAAGAGAAAGGAAACAAGTACTACTCCTGCAGAGCTTACTGTAATAGCTCCTTTAAGCCAAGGCACTAAGCAGGTTTTTCCTTTGTTTGTATTATTAATTTGCCAGAATGAAAGTATGTAATAATAAATTACGGTAAGTATAGTTATCAGATTATAGAAGTATTCCAGCTGAACAACTTGAATTTTTGCATTGAGTATGAAATTAAAAAACAATGCAACCGTACCCAAAAGAGCTATTATCATTCGCCAGAATACAGCCAAAGGTTTATAACCAATGTGCATAATTATCCTTCCTTTTTGTTAAAGAAATAATAAATTTTTATTTCGCTCAAATATAAAATAAAAATATACTTAATTATGTTTGAGTTTAGTATTACCATTGTGTTATAATTAAACAAAATATAGAATTAATTCAAAATACAGCTTCACAAAGAGGTGATAACTATGTCAGGAAAGTCCAATTGTGAGCATTGTGCAAACTATGTTTACGATGAAGAATATGATTGCTATATTTGTCAGGTGAATCTTGATGAAGATGAAATTGTCAAGTTTATGCAAAACACCTTCGATAATTGTAATTATTTCAAATTTTACGATGAATACAAAATGGTAAGAAAACAAAACTAAACTAAACTCAACTAAACTAAACTAAGACTTATTAAAACCACTCTTAGGAATACCTAAAGGCAACACCACAAATGTGTGTGCTTTTGGTATCACCTTTAAGAGTGGTTTTTAATTTTTTAGATATTATTTAGATATTATTTAGATATTATTTAGATATTATTTAGATATTATTTAGATATTATTTAGATATTATTTAGATATTATTTAGATATTATATTCAGCAAGTAGCTTTTCAACCATAGCCTTTATTTCAGCAGCTGCATTTTCTACTGGAATATCTCCCTTAAATGATTTATCTCTGTATGAGATTTCAAAGGAGTTTCTTTCAAGTGTTTTAGGACTAATTACAACTCTTACAGGTACACCAAACAGGTCAGCGTCAGCAAACATAAATCCAGGTCTTACATCTCTGTCATCGTAAAGTACCTCTACACCCATATTTGTAAGCTCATCGTAAAGCTTTTCACAAGCGTTTGTAACGTTAGCGTCATTTACTCTTAGGTTACAAATTTCAACCTGCCATGGTGCAATTGGCATAGGCCATATAGGACCATAATTATCGTGACTTTCTTCACAGATAGAAGCAGCAAGTCTGCCAACACCAATGCCGTAGCAACCCATAATAGGGTTCTGAGCCTCGCCCTTGTTGTCAAGATAGGTCATATTCATTGACTTTGTGTACTTAGTACCAAGCTGGAATATATTACCAACCTCTATACCACGCTGAATAGTTATATGTGGCTTACCACACTTAGGACAAATAGCACCGTCGAAAATTTTAGCAACATCTGCATATTCAACCTCGCCAAGGTCACGCTCAACATTTATTCCAGAATAGTGGTAGTCGATTTCATTTGCACCACATACAAGGCTGTTAATTCCCTTTAGTGAGCTGTCAAAAACAACAGTTGCATTGTCAGTTAATCCAACAGGGCCAATAAATCCAGGTACAATTCCACATTCATCTGTAACAATGTTCTGAGCAGGGTGAATATCCTCGCCAAGATAATTTCTTAGCTTTGTTTCATTTACCTCTAAATCACCACGAATAAATACAACTACATATTCATCGTTTGAATTTTTCTGATAAACAACAGCCTTACCAAAGCACTTAGCATCAGCGTTAAGAAATTTCTGTAAATCATCAATTGTTTTTACATCAGGTGTGTAAATCTTTTCAAGTGGCTTAACCTCGCCAGCTTCGTTTTCAATTATACAAGCAGCAGCCTCCATATTTGCTCTGAAATCACATTCAGTACAAATAGCAAGTGAATCCTCACCGATATCTGAAAGCAACATAAACTCGTGTGATACACTACCACCCATCATACCACTGTCAGACTGAACAGATATAACATTTTTAGCACCAGCACGCTTAAAGATACGCTCATAGGCTACAAAGCACTTTTCGTAATAATCCTCTAAATCCTTCTGAGATGTATGGAAAGAGTAAGCGTCTTTCATAGTAAACTCACGAACTCTTATCAAGCCACCTCTTGCACGAGGCTCATCTCTGAATTTTGTCTGAATCTGATAAATCATAAACGGATAGTTTGCGTATGATTGAGCTGTATCCTTAGCTAAATGTACAGCTGCCTCCTCGTGAGTCATACCAAGAACCATTTTATTATTGTTTCTGTCAGTAAATCTTGCCATTTCACTGCCAATGCTTGTATATCTTCCAGACTCCTCCCAAAGAGTAGCAGGCATAACAACAGGGAACATAACCTCTTGTCCGTCAATTCTGTCCATTTCGTCACGGATAATATTTTCGATTTTCTTTGTAATTCTTTTTGTAGGCATAAACAGTGAATATATACCGTTAGCCATATATTTCATATATCCACCACGCACCATAAGCTTATGGCTTTCAATAAGGCAATCAGAAGGCGCATTCTTAAATCTTTCACCCAATAGCTTAGAAACTCTCATACACACAACTCCTTTAAGATCTATAGTATAAATTTTTGAAAGTTTATAATTTTATATACCTATTTATATTACCACCTGCGACAAAAAAAGTCAATTTTTATTAAGAGGTTGATAAAATAGACAACAGTTAATTTTGAGAGTAAGGTATATAGTTGATAATTAGTGCTTTCTATGATATACTTCTAACAAATAAATTCAAATTTGTGGCAGAATAGGAGTACAAAATGAGTATATTAAATGTTGAAAATTTATCGCACGGATTTGGTGATCGTGCAATTTTTGCAGATGTTTCATTCCGTTTGTTAAAAGGGGAGCATATTGGTCTTGTAGGTGCAAACGGAGAGGGAAAATCTACATTTATGAATATTGTAACAGGAAAGCTACAGCCTGATGAGGGAAAGGTAGAATGGTCAAAGAATGTTCGTGTTGGATATTTAGATCAGCACACTATACTTGAACAGGGTATGACAATTCAGGATGTTCTAAAATCGGCATTTTCATATTTGTTTGAATTAGAAGAAAAAATGAATAAAATTTGTGATGAGCTTGGTTCTGCAAATGAAGATGAAATGGAAGTGTTGCTTGAGGAATTGGGAACAATTCAGGATACATTAACACTGCACGATTTTTACGTTATTGATGCAAAGGTAGAAGAGGTTGCACGTGCTTTGGGGTTATCAGATATTGGTCTTGACCGTGATGTTACAGATTTAAGTGGTGGTCAGAGAACAAAGGTGCTTCTTGCAAAGCTATTGCTTGAAAAGCCAGATATATTGCTACTGGATGAGCCTACAAACTATCTTGATGAAGAGCATATATTATGGCTAAAGCGTTATTTGATTGAGTATGAAAATGCATTTGTTTTAATTTCTCACGATATTCCGTTCTTGAATGAGGTAATAAATATTATCTACCATATGGAAAATCAGAAATTAGACCGTTATGTTGGTGACTATAACCATTTTCAGGAGGTTTATGCAGTTAAAAAAGCACAATTGGAGGCTGCATATAGACGTCAACAGCAAGAAATCAGCGAGCTTAAAGACTTTGTTGCAAGAAATAAGGCTCGTGTTTCTACAAGAAATATGGCAATGTCAAGACAAAAGAAGCTGGATAAAATGGATGTTATTGAGCTTGCAGCAGAAAAGCCAAAGCCAGAATTTAACTTTAAGGCTGGACGTGCCCCAGGAAAGCTTATTTTTGAAGCGAAAAATTTAGTTATTGGCTACGACGAGCCTCTTTCTAAACCACTTACACTTTCTATGGAGCGTGGACAAAAAATTGCACTTGTAGGAGCAAACGGAATAGGAAAAACAACATTGTTAAAAAGTATATTGGGAATTATCCCTCCACTTGATGGCTCTGTTGAGCTGGGAGATAACCTTTTGGTAGGATACTTTGAGCAGGAGTTTTCTGGCGATAAATCAGCAACCTGTATTGAAGAAATCTGGAAAGAGTTTCCGTCTATGGCACAGTACGAGGTTCGTGCAGCACTTGCAAAATGTGGCTTAACAACAAAGCATATCGAAAGTCAGGTAAGAGTACTTAGTGGTGGTGAGCAGGCAAAGGTAAGACTTTGTAAGCTGATTAATAAGGAAACAAACATATTACTATTGGACGAGCCTACAAATCATCTTGATGTAGATGCAAAGGATGAGCTTAAACGTGCAATTCAGGAGTATAAGGGAAGTGTGCTGTTAATTTGTCACGAGCCAGAGTTTTATCGTGATGTAGTTAACGATGTATGGGATTGTACAAAGTGGACTACAAAGATTTTCTAATTTCTAAATGTAGCTATATACAATATTTCTTTTAATGTTCTCTAATATATTGACAAATAAAGTTATCAAAGCTAAAATATTTTTATAGTTGAATGTTCATATGTGTATAATTAGAAAATGAAGCTTGTATGCATATGAATAATCAGTGAGAATTTAATATAATAAAACTAGGAGGTCATTATGTATAACAACAGAAATAATGGTGAAAAATCAAGTGCAGTTGTTGGTATTATAGCTGTTGCTATAATTGTTGGTATAATTGTAGTTTTCTTTACTATAAGTGCAAATACTAACGGTGGTAGTCCTGCAAAGCCTGTAAAAACTCAGGAAACAGTAGCAGAGGTAGAAGATGATAGCAACGAGTCTGATGTGTCAAGCTCATCTGATGATACCGAGGAAGAGCCTGTAGAGGAAAAGGACGAGCCTACAGAGGCAGAGGAAGAAGAACCAACAGAGGCTGAAACTGAGGAAGAGCCTAAAGAAGAGCCAACAGAGGCTGAAACTGAGGAAGAACCTACAGAAGCAGAAACCGAAGAAACAGAGGAGGGCATTGTTGAGTGTCCTAACTGTAACAAGATGGTTGCAAAGTTAGAAAGATTCAAGCCTTCTGAGGATTATCTATTCTTCAAATTGTGGTGTGCTGATTGCCGTGCAGAGGTTGAAGACGGCAAAATTGATGTAGATGATATAGATTTTGATGGTGATGTTGAATGTGACGGCTGTGACGAAACATTCGAAAAGCCTTCTGCAAAAAATTCTATCAAAAACAATGGCTTGTGTGATGATTGCTACCAGTCATACAAGAAAACAATGGAAGAAAACGGCGAAGAGATTTTATAATTTTTAACTGTATATTATTAAAAACAGAAGTTGTCGATTGTCAACTTCTGTTTTTTTATAATCCTAATTGCAATAAGAAATTATCACAAGTTTAATCGTTTACACTTTTATACTTGTGTGCTATAATTAAATGAGAAATTTTTATAATAAGGGTGAAATAGATGAATAAAATAGGTTTTATTGGTGCTGGTAATATGGCTACTGCAATTATCAATGGTATGATTAGCAATAATGTTGCCAATGCAAGTGAGATTTATGTGTTTGACCTTGATTCTCAAAAGCTACAGGTTATGAGTGATCAGGGAATTAATGCCTGTGAAAATGCAAATGCTGTTGTTGAGAACTGCCATTTTGTAGTTTTAGCTGTTAAGCCTCAGAATTATCAGGAGGTTTTGCAGGGAATAAGCAATTCTGTTACAGATAATACAGTTATGGTTTCGATTGCAGCAGGTATTTCTATTGATTATGTAGTTAATACAATAGGTAAAAAATGTCCTTGTGTACGTGTTATGCCAAATACACCACTTTTACTTGGCTGTGGTGCTACTGCTCTTTGTCCGTCTGATAATATTTCTGAGGATGATTTCGCTGTAGTTAAAAGTATGTTTGCAACATCAGGTGTTTGTCAGGTTTTGCCAGAAAATCAGATGAATACAATAATTTCTGTAAACGGAAGCAGTCCTGCTTATGTATATCTTTTTGCAAAGGCTATGTGTGACTATGCAACAGAGCAAGGTATATCTGCCGATGTAGCTATGGATTTAATTTGTGCAACACTAAAGGGTAGTGCAGAAATGCTTAAAAAATCTGGTGATACACCTGATGAGCTTATAAAAAAGGTATCTTCACCAGGTGGAACTACCATAGCTGCACTTAATGTTCTTGATGAGGGTAAGTTCTATCAGAATATTAAAGACGCTATGCAGGCTTGTACAAAAAGAGCCGAGGAGCTTGGTAAATAATCATATACTAAAGTCCTTTTTCATATAATTTTCTAAGAAGAATTATATAGGAGATTAAATATGAAAGGGATTTTATTTTCAGTAGGAAAAAGTAATATAGGCTTAAAAAAGAGAGAGATAATATATTTTCGTCATAGGTATGGTATAAATATACTTTTGGCAACAGCTATTTGTATTGGTATGATTTTTGGTGCAGTATGTGCAGGTAGAGCAGATAAGTCGCTGATTGATGGTCTTGATGTTATTTTTACATCAGATTTTGAGTTGCGATGTAATCAAACTGTTTTATCCTCATTTATGGCTGGACTAACAGCAAATTTTATATTCTTCACAGCTGTGTTTTTACTTGGTTTGTCAGTATGGGGCAGTGTGGGAGTTCCTGTTGTAATAGCTTTTAAGGGCTTTGGTATGGGGCTTACAGGTGGTTATCTGTACAAATGCTATGGATTTTCAGGGGTTGGATTTTTTCTGTTGGTTATGCTTGTAGGCTGTGTAGCCTCAACGCTTGCTTTGGTTTTTCAGGGAAAAATTGCCATAGGCTTTGCTAATAGTTTATTTGCAAGAGTACGTGGTACAGCACCAAATG
>JAXJUF010000005.1:0-9178 GCA_036309185.1 Acutalibacteraceae bacterium | reverse complement strand
CAGCGTCAAGGTATCGGCTACGCCTCGCCTTACGGCGACCTTGACACCGTTAGATGTCCGTGCTTGTTGGAAATTAAGTCGGCTTAGAAAAGCCGGGCTTTAGTCTAAAAAGTGTTCAATTTGTTATTGCAATTTAATAATAAATCAAATTAACAAAAGAGAGGTAATTGTAATGAAAAAATTTAAAGCTTTATTCGCTGTTATGCTTTGTGGTGCTATGATGTTCGCTACAACTGCTTGTAGTTCTGAAAAAGATAACTCTGATACAGATACAAACAACTCATCTCAAACAGAAAACACTAGCACAGAAACTGAAAAAGAAACTGAACCTCCAAAATATCAGCAGATATCTGCGACTATAGGAGATTATGTTGTTACCTTTGATGGTGCTACAACCTACGACCCCTACGGAGAAGGAAGAAAACATTTGCTTTTCTATTACACATTTACTAACAATTCTGAAGAAACAGTAAAACCAGGCAGTAAGGTGTTTTTTCAGAGTACCTTTGATGGCGAAAAAATAGATGGAATAGCATTTCTTGAGGATGTACGTCCTGAGCTTTATAACAGTGCATACAATGACTGTGCTCCTGGCGAAACTATCCGTTGTATGGAGTCTATCTCAACTGCTGAGAAAGATGGTACATACGAGGTTACAGTAATGGATATGTATCATCAGGTAGAAGATAAGCTTGTTGTCAGTATTGATACTAAGGATCTACCTATATCATTTGAAGCAGAAGAATAATATTTATTATTTTATAGAAATGTTTTATTTAAAAAACGGAGTCATTGAATCGACTCCGTCACAGTAATAAATTTGCTAATAAACCAGAGAAACAGGTGGTAATTAAAGGTGAAAACAGCAAAAAAATTGGTGGTACTTGTTATGTGTATAGGCTTCTTATCCTCTTTATTTGGTTGTAAAAAGAATGTTGTAGATGGTCCTGGTATGGTAAACAATTTGTATTGGGAGTCGTTTGAGCTATCAAGAAGTGACAGCTATAGTCAATATAACTTTGCTTTTATATTAGAATCCAGTAATAATTGCTATTTACTAAAGGGAGAATGTCGTGACGAGGAAGGTAATATATATGAATCGTATGACGGAATTAAAATCTCAAACTCAAAGGCAGAAAAGCTGAGAAATTGCTTTGAACTTGATAATTTGCCAGATGTTCTACCTGACAAAACCGATGAAGCGAGTAGCACAGGAGATGAAGAACTTTTTGTTCTTGATTCTACTATTGTAGAGCTTATTTTAAAATACCCTGATGGTAGCGTAAAAGAAAAGGCGATAACAACTGAACTGTCAATTGAAATCTACGAGCAGCTTTTACCTTATTTTATTAAAAGCTGATTAGGTAAAATAGTTAGTTTTCATATACCAAATAGTGATATTACAAAAATCATATAAAAGGAGAATTATAATGGGATTATTTGATAAAAAATTCTGCGATGTTTGTGGAGAGAAAATTGGACTTTTAGGTAACAGAAAGCTAGAGGACGGAAATCTCTGTAAGAATTGTGCAAAAAAGCTTTCACCGTTTTTTGATGAACGACGACACTCAACAGTTGAGCAGATAAAAGAACAGCTTGCTTACAGAGAGCAGAATAAATCTGCTGTGGCAAAGTTCAAAGCAACTAAATCGTATGGTAATGGTAAAAAGGTATATGTGGATTTATCTGCAAACAAGTTTGTTGTAGCACGTGGAGCTGGCTGGAGAGATGATAACCCTGATGTTATTGACTTTTCTCAGGTAACAAGTGTAAATACTGATGTTAAAGAGCATAAGCGAGAGATATATTATACTGACCCAAACGGAGAACGTAAAAGCTATTCTCCTAGAAGATATGAGTATTCATATGAATTTAAGGTAACTATTAACGTTAATTCACCTTGGTTTGATGATATAAATCTTGAGCTGTCAGAGTCAAATCGTCCTGATAGTACATATAGCCCAGCATATAACGACCTTATGCTACAAATGAACGAATTAAGCTCTGTGCTTATGGGTAGAGGCTTACCACAGATGAATAATTTTGCTCAACAGCAGAGCTTTAACCAGCAGGGCTACGTACAACAGAATTTTGGTCAGCAACAAAGCTTTAATCAGCAGGGTTATGCTCAGCCAAATAATATAGGTATGGGTCAAGGTGTAGCAATGGGAATGGGTGTAGGTATGAATATGAATAACCAAAACCCAAGCTTTAACAACAATGGTGCTTATACATCTTACGACCAGCCTTATAACAACAATATGGGTCAGACTACGGGTATGAATCAAGGTATGCCACAGAATAATGTGTGGGTGTGTAGCTGTGGTATGCAGAATACATCTGCCTTTTGTCAGAATTGTGGTCAGAAAAAGCCAATGCAATATGGCGGTAACCAAATAGTATGTAACCAGTGTGGCTGGACATTACAGCCAAGCCAACCAGTACCAAGGTTCTGTCCAAACTGTGGTGACCCAATTGACGCTAACGACCAGCGTTAAGGAATAGATTCAGAAAACCACAATTTTACAGCACCTTTAAGCTTAAAAGCAGAAAATGATATTTCTATAATGGAACTGGATTTAGGAAATTTAGACGGGATAAGAAATTATTATGCTCTTATAACTACAAAGAAAAACCTAATATATTTTTTACAAATGACAATATTCGTGACTATGAAAGAGCTTCAAGAGTAATGGAGCGTAGCTTTGAATAAGGAGGTTTAATATGCCAGTAGTACAAGAATATTCATGCCCTTGCTGTGGTGGAGCAATCAGCTTTGACAGCAAAATACAAAAAATGAAATGTCCATATTGCAATTGTGAATTTGAAATGTCAGCACTTGCATATTACGACAACGATTTGAATAATCAGCAACCAGATAATATGAACTGGGATATCTCAGCTGGTAGCGATTGGCAACAGGGAGAAGAAGATGGACTAAGAGTTTATGAGTGTAGCACCTGTGGTGGTGAGATTATAGCTGATGCAACTACTGCAGCAACAGCTTGCCCTTATTGTGAGAACCCTGTTGTTATTAAAGGACAGTTTGCTGGTGCATTAAAGCCAGATTTGGTTATTCCTTTTAAGCTTGATAAGAATGCAGCAAAGGAAGCACTAAAAAAGCATTACGAGGGCAAAAGATTGCTTCCTAAGGTGTTTAGAAGCCAAAATCACATTGATGAGATTAAAGGTGTATATGTTCCGTTTTGGATATTCGACACCAACACACAAGCACAGGTGCGTTATAAGGGTACAAGAACTCGTACCTGGAGCGATAGCCGATATGACTATAAAGAAATCTCGCACTATGTTATAAACAGAGGTGGAACTATAGGATTTGAGAATGTACCGGTTGATGGCTCTACAAAAATGGCAGATGACCTTATGGAATCTTTGGAGCCTTTTGATATATCTGGTGCTGTTAGCTTTCAAACTGCTTATCTTGCTGGATATCTTGCTGATAAATATGATGTTACAGCAGAAGAAAGCGTGCTTCGTGCCAATGAGAGAATAAAAAAGAGTACCGAGCAAGCCTTTGCTGATACGATTAATGGCTATGATACGGTTACTCCTGAATATTCCTCTGTGCAATTTTATAACGGTAGAGCAAAATATGCTCTTTATCCTGTGTGGTTGCTTAATACTAGCTGGAATGGTAAGAAATATACATTTGCTATGAATGGTCAAACAGGTAAGTTTGTTGGCGATATGCCACTTGATAAGGGAGCATACAGAAAATGGCTTTTTGGTATTGCAGGAGCTGTTAGTGTAGCTTGCTTTGCTATATCTTACCTTTTGTGGTTACTGTAAGGAGGGTTAAAAATGAAAAAAATTATTATTACAGCACTTACAGTAGCTTTAATTTATTTAGCAAATATTACCTGCTTTGCAGAGGGTGATATATCACGATTAAATGATATGGCAGATATATTTACAGATGATGAAGAAGCCTTACTTCTTGAAAAGCAGGATAAGCTTAGCGAAAAATATTCAGTAGATATTGTAGTGCTTACTACAAGCAATCTCGACGGTAAAAAGCTTGCAGATTATGCCGAGGAATATTTTGATAAGCATGGCTTTGGTTATGGTGAGCGTGGTGACGGTATGATGATAACAATGTGTACCGAAACTAACACATTTTACACCTCTGCTGCTGGTCAGTGTGCACAGCTTCTTGATGAAGATAGCTATGCTTACTTAGATAACGCTGTACTGGATGTACTACATAAAGATGATACTACCTATGCTGACGGTATGGAGGCTTATCTTAACGCCTGTGATGAGCTTCTTTCAAAAATGGATACTACCACTGTAGAGGAACTACCACTTTTAATTGATAACGCAGATTTTCTTCCAGAATCAGAAGAAAAAAAGCTGGCAGATAAATTAGACGAAATGAGCAAGCGTTTAAAGTGTGATGTTATAGTTTTAACAGAGGCTACTATAGACAAAAAAGCTGAAATCTATGCAGATGATTACTTTGACTACAACGGCTATGGTCAAGGTGGAAAAAGAGATGGTATTTTGCTTCTTGTTTCTGTAAAACCACGAAACTGGCATATATCTGGTAGTGGCATTTGTAATAGTGAGTATATTTCTACTGCTGAGCTTGAGTATATAGCTGAAGAGGTGGTAGACGACCTAAAAGCAGAAGATTATGTTAGCTGTTTTAATACATACGCTGACCGTTGTAACGAGGTAATAACATCTGCTCGTGAAGGTAAAGTGTTTAAGGAGCCTTTTAATAAGGGTATGAGCCTTATAATTTCTTTAGCTATTGGTTTTATAGTTGCATTTATAGCTACAAGTATAATGAAGAGTAAATTAAAGTCTGTAAAATTCCAATCAGCTGCCGCAAACTATGTAAAGACAGGTAGTTTGATGATAACAGATTCAAGAGAAATGTTCCTATACAATGAGGTTACATATACAGAAAGAGCTGATGATAATAATTCGTCCTCTGATTCACACACTTCTTCATCAGGAAGAAGTCACAGTGGAGTTGGTGGGAGCTATTAAAGGAGAATACATATGAGTATTTTTGATAAACTTAAAGCTACTGCTAATATAGCAGTAGGTAACGCAGTAAAACAGGGTGTAAGTAACCTTGGCAACAAAAGCGAAACTTTCACATTTACAGCACTACCAGAAAGTGTAGACCAGCTAAAGGCTTTGCCAGAGGCAAGTCTTGATTCACCGTTTAAGACAGCTGCTTTAACTGTATGTGCTTTATGTGCTTATGCAGCGGACAAGCAGATTGGTATAGAAATGCTTAATTTCTTAAAAGGACCAAAGCCATTGAGTCCATTTGAAATATCCTTTCTAGATGACAGGTTTCGTGACGGTAATACATATGTTCCGTTTTCTTACTTCAAGGGTGCAACACCAGACAACAACTACACACCTAGCGAACCTTTTACTATAACTGTAAGCTCCAACCCTTATTCTAATGCTAACGAAGGCTATATGAAGCTGTTTATTCGCAGTGGTGGTGCTGATAATCCTCGTGAGATAGTAATGCGTATGAAGGGTGATGGCAAATGGTTTTTGTGGGAGCAATTCTTACTTGTAGGTATTCGCATACCTAAATCAGCAGATCCTTGGGCATAAACTCAAAGCTTTTATCAACAAAAAGAAAGAAGGTAATACTGTGAGAAGAGTTGTTATTAATATGCAAAATTTACTATTTTGCAATGCTCTTTCTGAAACGCTTCGTAACTCTGAAAACAAATTCGATACATACACAGTAGACCAGCCATATAATGTGATAGATGATTGTAAATGGATTGCTCCCTATGCTTTACTTATGGAGGTAACAAGCTATACCCCTTGGAAGCTATGTGAACGAATGAAAATTCGTGACGCAGTTAAAGCACAGTATCCTGAATGTAAGATTGTTTTTATAGTTGATGAAAACGCAGAAAGAGAAATAGCTAAGCAAATTAAGCAGATGAAAAAGGACGGACTTATAGACCAGTTTATTTACGGCTCTATATCTGCTACCTATTTTGCAGATATTATAGATAGCTTATAACAAAGGAGGAAGAACAAATGAAAAAACGTATTATAAGTATGCTGCTTGTTGTTTTATTGATAATTGGAATGACTCCAGCAGCTACAATAACAACAGGTGCAGAATATGCTAACACCAATAATATAATTCAGTATTATGACTATAGTATTGAGATTAGCAAATCTAACAACTATAGCTTTTATGTTTACAACACTACTGGTTCCTTGTTGCAGAATGTGGGACTAACAGCTACTGTAGGTAGCTCTGTTAAAAGTAGCAATGTTGTATGGAAGGTTGAAAGCTATCCACAGGGTATGCCAGAAAACGCATTTAAGTCTGTGCTTTTGACTACTGGCATAAGCAAAAACTTTAACGAGCTGTTTTCTACAAGTTATAAACTTAAAAATATCGTACCTGGTGATTATACCGTAAGGGCTTATGTATATAAAGATAGTCAGTATATGTCAGCTTCTAATGCAGTTACTGTTAATGTAAAGCGTGTGGCTGAGTATGTAGATATTACTGATGAGTCTGGTAAGGTTATAAGTGAACAGCTACTAGAAGGTCCTTATGTGGGTGGTACAATGAAGCTTGGCTGTGTGCCAGGTAATGGTGCAAGTAACCCTAGATTTAAATCTGTTTCTTGGAGTATAGAATCCTTAGTTGGTACCGATGTGGCTACTATCAGTAGCAAGGGTGTTCTTACAGCTAATAATCCGGGACAGGTAAAGGTTACTGCTACTGCTATTGAAGCAGACGGAGATATACAACTTCATACCGATACACAATATGTTATAATTAATATTCCTATAACAGAGTTCGAGGTAACTCTTGAAACACCTGTTGTTGGTGGTGAACCTCATAAAATTGCATCAGTTCCAGAGAGCGCACCTTATAAGCTTGATTATAACGAAAGATATAGTTGGGTTTCTGGTGTTAGTGGCAATACAGGACTATTTGCAGGTAATTTGATTCCTAAGCTTAGAGTTACTCTTGTGCCAAAGGATGGATATGTATTTCCAGCTCGTCAGCTAGGTTTGCAGGATCCTGTTGCTACTGAGGAGTGGTGGACATATAGCGAAGACTGTATTATAAACGTAAATGGAACTAAGTATAATTTTAAAGACTTTGAAGCAACCCATACCAATGGATATAGTCTGGACGAGGAATATGGCGAATTTTATGAACCACAGTCAATTGATTTCTATTGGACATGGGAACGCTTGATAGATCCTAGTCATACATATATTGACTATGTAAATCTAACAACACCTATTCCTAAGATAGGTGATAACAGAGATATGACTCCTGACGATAAGTATGTTGCTATGCTACCTACCTGTACAAATACCGATTCTATATTTGCATGGGTAAATGACAGCGATGTTTACAAGGTATCTGGTGACTATTTAAATGACCTTGACACTTCAAACGATAATTCTGTGAGAATGGAAGAAACTGAAACTTACCAAGCAGGTCAAATGTACCGTGCAGATATATACCTAAGCACAACTAACATTAATTACACCACCTTTTTTGCTCAGAATGTAACTGTAAATGTTAACGGCGAAACCTGTTATGTTGCTCCACTTAGCAATTTAGGTGAAGGACTAGAAGGTCAACAAAATGCAAAGGTTACCTATTACTTTACACCAATACCAGAACGTGAAACTATAAGTATGGTATATATCGAAGGTATTGAACAGCCAGTGGGATATACAAAGCCAGTTACTTCTATTGATGTAACTGTTGGTGATGGAACAGGCGAGGTTTATATTTCTCGATTAAAGTGGTTCTATGATAAAAATAATAATGGCAAGCTGGAAAGTGGCGAGGACTCTGCAAGCTATTTTAATAACGATGGTAGCTTTGTACAAGGACGCAAATATAGCGTATATGTAGAATTAGAAGCTCGTGACCGTGACGGTGATGGTGAGAGCGATTATGTAATAATTCCAGATGATGTTGGAATATTTATTGTGAATGGTAATTATATCTATGAGTTGATAGGTGACAAGAATGGTGCAGTATATACCTTTGCAGAGGCAACAGTGCCTGAAAAGGCTGTAAAGGCTGATACCGCAAACCTTGTATTTGATTTAACTGAGGGGTATGACTCTACACGGAAAAATATTACCTTTACAAGTGTTGGCACAACTGCTATAACGTCAATTAAAGCTAGCTCTGTTGATACAAGTCTTATCAATGTTACAAGCAGTGGTATGCAGGCTACTGTAACTCCTGTAGATGGTCTTGCAAAAGGCACATACTCAACTTATGTAACATTATTGGATGAAAATAATAATGTGTGGTATATGGTGCCAGTAACTATCAACGTTTGTGAAAAAATCAATATTTCAATATTTGGTGATATTAATATAGCACTTGAAAAAACTGATATTAATATATTCACAGGTGTAACAGAGCTACAGGCTGGCACATATCAATTTAAGGTTGATGATAATGGTACAATCAGAGGTATGAACGATACATATCAAGACACAGCAACTATTGATTACTCTGAAGGCGATATAAGGTCTACAACCCTTAACGCTACAGGTGGCGAATACACATTTACCTATAATGTGTCAACAAAGACCTTGGTAATTGATCATAAGCCACCTCAAGTACATGGAGATGTTAATTGGGATGGCACTATCGATATCTGCGATGTTATATTTGTTATGAAGCATATAGTAGGTACTATAACTCTTGATGAGAAGCAAAGCTTCTATGCTGATATAAATTCAGATGGTATAATAAGTGTTGTAGATGTTATCTATATCCAAAAAATGATTTTAGATATGGTATAATAATTTATAAAGTTGCTATAAAATAAGCAGATAGGGTCATTTATTATAAATAAGTGATACAAACGAAACAAAAGCTCTCTTCGGTTTGAGGAGAGCTTTTGTGTAATCTTAATGCGATTTTATGTAAGCGTCAATTCAGGCACGCAGAGAGTTCTTGAAGTTCTAAATAAACCAGGTAAGACTTCAACCAGCAAGTCTTATGTATGGGTATATAGGACTTCAACGTATAACACACATCCTGTTGTATTGTATGAGTACACTCAAGGTAGAGGTAGTGTATATCCTGAGAAATTCCTTAAGGATTGGTCTGGAACATACCTGCATTGTGACGGATATGTTGGATATAAAAAAT
>JAXJUF010000004.1:0-36228 GCA_036309185.1 Acutalibacteraceae bacterium | reverse complement strand
TACAAATACAAATACAAATATTCCTAACACCACTCCAACACAAGGAACAGAATATTACAACACTACACAATCAACCCCATATAGCAGTACTCAGAATATAAGCTCATTATATGGTGATAGCTATACAAACCCTGTGCAGTCTACACAGCCTGTTAAACCTGAAAAAACTAAAAAATCAAGCACAGGCAAAAGCTTTGCTAAAGCTATAGCAATTGCTATTTGCTTCGGTTTAGTTGCAGGTGGTACAATGTTTGGTGTTAATTATGCAGGTAATCAGCTTACAGGAACTTCTTCATCTGCAACAGATAAAAGCACCATTAAATCAACAAATCCTGTATCAAATAATTCTAACGGAGAAAAAATATCAACCACCTACGACGTAGCTACTGTTGCAAACAATGTAATGCCAGCAATGGTATCAATAAATGTAAAAGCAACTGCAACCTATGAAAACCCATATTCACAGTTTTTTGGTTTTGGATTTGGAGGAAATGATTTATACGAATATGAAACAGAGGGTAGTGGTTCAGGTATAATCATTTCTGAAAATAAAGATGAGCTTCTTATTGTAACTAACAACCATGTAATAGATGGTGCTACACAGATAAGTGTTTGCTATGTAGATGACTCTACCAGCACAGCAACTATAAAGGGTACAGACCCTGATTACGATTTAGCTGTTATCAGCGTAAAGCTCAGCGATATTCCTAAGGAAACTAAAGATGCAATTGCTGTTGCTAAAATAGGCGATTCAGAAACCTTACAGCTGGGTCAGCCTGCTATTGCTATTGGTAATGCTCTTGGTTATGGTCAGTCTGTAACAGTTGGCTATATAAGTGCATTAGAGCGTGAGGTTCAAATGACAGATAACACAATGTCACTTATCCAGACAGACGCAGCTATAAACCCAGGTAACAGTGGTGGTGCGTTGCTTGATATGAATGGTACTGTAATAGGAATAAACTCAGCAAAATATTCAGATACAAGTGTTGAGGGTATGGGATATGCTATTCCTATATCTGACGCAAACCCAATTATTGAAGGTATTATAAACCAGACATCAATTTCAGAAAGTCAGCAGGCTTACCTTGGAATTATAGGTACTGATGTAACAGACAGCTATTCTCAAGCATTTGGTTTGCCAACAGGTGTATATATTTCAAAAGTAAATGTAAATTCACCAGCAGATGTAGCTGGTATTCAGGCTGGTGACATTATTACAAAATTTGATGGAAAATCATTATCTACAATGGAAAGTCTACAGTCAAGAATAAAAACACATAAAGCAGGCGATAGAGTAGATATTCTTCTACAGCGTCAGCAGAGAAACGGTGATTATAAAGAGGTTACTCTAACAGTTACTCTAGGCTCAAAATCAGATGCACCTAAAGAATAATTTAGCTTATTCCTTTAAATATATAACCCCTATTTATGAGAAGAACCCCAAAGCATTTAATAAGTGCTTTGGGGTTCTTTGTGGAAATAAGAATTTAACCTTTACTTTCGTTTAATACCTGTGCAACTACATTACCTAAAAGCTCTCCGGTATATTTTGCTTCTGAAATAGTATTAGTTTCTGTGCCAACCTCTATTAACAAGGAGCCATTATTTATAAACATATTATAAGCGAAATCTCCAAAATAAAGAGGTCGTGTCATACCAGGATAAAGCTGTTCAGCCTTTTGCTGTAATTTAAGTGCAAAGGTAAGGTTTTCTTGCCAATGTCCTAAGCCATAGCTGTTGTAGGGGTCGTAACCACTCATTATCATAATCTGAGCAGCCTTTTTACCGTTGTAAGTAAAGGTAGGCTTATATTTTCCTCTTTCGTCGTCATATCCCACAGCATCACGGTGTATATCAAGAATAACCTTTATTTCCGGATATTTCTCCATATATTTGTAAATTGTCTCTTCACTTCTGCTGTATGAGCCTGTATATGTACTATCGTGAATTTCGGTAGCCTGCACTGCAGATATTCCATTACTGTTAAGAGCTTTTAAAATTTCATTACCAACAGCAACCATATTTTTTGAAGAGTCTGTATTTCTAAAAGGATAATCTGTATAGTAATATCCACTATCATTTATAAGAAATGATTCTGTTGTATGAGTGTGGACAATAAGAACCTGAGGGTTATTAGAATCTGTTATTTCAAAGCCAAGGTCATTTGAAAGCAGTTGCTCATAGTCTATATTATAATCTGTGCTGTTTTTTACAGAGAAATTATCATAGCCTTCACCAGAAGAACCGAATTGCTGTTCGATAACAGGGTATTTATTACCCTTATATTTTGTTTCATCATCTGTAATTTCCTCGTTTTTTTCAGTTACTTTTTCTGTAGCCATAGCTGTAGATATTGTTGGGGGTTGAGTAGCCACCACAGCTTCATATTTGATATCTGAATTGCTTACAGAATTTGCAGCCACACTTTGTGGCATAGAAAGTGACGATGCAAGCATTTGCACAGATAATTTACCATTAATATCACTAAATCTTGAAACAGTGCAGAAAGTAGCGAATACCGAAATTGCTCCGGCTAATGTTGTTGCAAAAATATTAATTACTTTGTTACGGTTAATATTCCCCATTACTCTACCTCCCAAAGCCCTCATATAGTATGTATATGTAAGCTTTTTTTAAATATGAGAATAAACCTACCCAATAACCTAAAAATCACTATTTAAACAGTTCTTTTATGCTTTATATAAAATTTATAAAAATAAAATAATACAATAAACAGCAGGAAATATTAACAGCATTTCTTTTTGTTTTTTTATAATATGAAAAAATTTACCTGTATGATTTATATTCTTTGTGTTGATTTTTAAATTCTGATTTGATATACTAATGTATAAGTAATAGTATATAATTTGTAAGCTGTAGCTAGGTTGTATATGAAAATATGTTTTTAGTTTAACAAGGAAATAATATTATGAAATATTGTAAAAAATGCAATCTACTGGTAAAAGATAATGTCGATAAGTGTACAGAATGTGGTAATTTATTAGATGATTCTCAGCCTTTGGATAAATCACCTGTAGTAGTTGTTACTGCATCAGGCTTTGAAAAAGAGCGTATATGTACAATTCTTGAGGATAAAAATATTCCGTATAGTGTACAGGTAGTTACCAAAAAAGGTGTTCCTACACAGGCTAATGCTGTTACAGGTAATAGCAAAGCTGCACACCATATAATTGTACCTTATGAATTTTACAACAAAGCTATGGAACAGCTTGTAGGTATAAATGCTGTAAAGCTTAATGATGATGAACTGCAAAGCCTTACAGAGGCTCTCGAAAGGGAAGAAAGCAGTGGTAAAAAGCCTTCAGCAGATGATTACTTTAGTGTTAAAAACAGGGTTATAAGAATAGTTTCAGCCTTTGCATTTTTTGCACTGGTTGCTTTGGTTATATTTGGTGTAGATGCTGTAATGGCAATAATAAAAGCGTTTTTTATATAATACAGAAAATATGACAAATAACATATAAAAGAGAGAGTATGATTGATATAAATAATTTAGAAAGAATAACAATAGTTTGTGGTCACTATGGAAGTGGAAAAACCAACTTTTCAATAAATCTTGCACTTGATATTGCAAAAAGTGGTAAGCTTGTAACGTTAGTTGACCTCGATGTGGTAAATCCATATTTCCGTAGCTCAGATTACAGAGAAATTTTAGAAAAAGAGGGTGTTCACGTTATTGCACCTTGCTATGCAGGTACAAATCTTGATACACCTATACTGTCAGCTGAAATAGACACGGTTTTCAATATGCAAGACAGAATGGTAATTTTCGATGTTGGTGGAGATGACGCAGGTGCATATGCATTAGGCAGATATGCAGATAAAATAAGAAATCAGAAATATTCATTTATCTATCTGGTTAATAAATATCGCAATTTAACTCAAACACCACAGCAGGCTGTTGAAATACTTTACGAGATTAATCGTGCCTGTGGATTACAAGCTGACTATATAGTAAACAACTCACATTTACAGGGGCAAACAGTTCCACAAACAATAATAAATGCTATGAGCTATGGCAATGAAATTGCTAATATGCTTAATTTGCCGATTTTATATACCACAGCACCAAAATTTTTGCAAGGCTCAAAGGAGCTTGAAAATTACAATTTGTACTATGTTAATCAGATTGTAAAGCCACCATTTGGTTGTTAATGATTTTAATTTGATAATTTCAGTATATTTTAAATATATTTAAGAAAAAAGAAAGGAAGGGACAAAAGTAATGGCTCATATTAAAGTAGACGAAAACTTATGTAAGGGCTGTGAAATGTGTGCAAACGCTTGTCCAAAGAAGATTATCGCTTTGGATAAATCTAGGATAAACGCTAAGGGTTATCACCCTGCAACATTAACAGATAAAGAAAAGTGTATTGGATGTAAGGCATGTGCTATAATGTGTCCAGATGTAGCAATTACCGTATACCGATAAGGTGAACAACGAAAGGATATGAAAAACTAAATGGAAGAAAAATTTTTAATGAAGGGTAATGAAGCATTAGCAGAGGCTGCTATTCAGGCTGGCTGTAGACATTTCTTTGGCTATCCTATTACACCTCAAACAGAGCTTGCAGCTTATATGGCAAAAAGAATGCCATTGGTAAACGGTACATATTTACAGGCAGAGTCTGAAATTGCTGCTGCTAATATGGTATTAGGTGCTGCTGGTGCAGGCGTTAGAGCAATGACATCTTCAAGCTCACCGGGAATAAGCCTAAAATCAGAGGCGATTTCTTATATGGCAGCAAGTGATGTTCCTGCACTTATAGTAAATGTACAGCGTGGTGGTCCGGGTCTTGGTGGTATTCAGCCATCACAGTCAGACTATTGGCAGGCTACAAAGGCAACAGGTCACGGTGATTTCCAAATTCTTGTTTATGCTCCTGCAACAATCCAAGAAATGGTAGACCTTGTAGGTACAGCATTTGACAAGGGTGATGAATACAGAATACCAGCTATGATTTTAGCAGATGGTATGCTAGGCCAGATGATGGAGCCAGTAACAATTCCTGAGGCTAAGGATATAAAGCAAATCGAAAAGCCATGGGCTTGCTGTGGTCATCAGAATAAAAGAGAGCATAACATTATAAACTCACTTTTCTTAACACCAAGCGACCTTGAAAAGCTTGTTGTTGAGAGATATAAGAGATATGAAATAATAAAAGAGAACGAGCAGATGTGGGACGAGTACCTGATTGACGATGCAGACATAGTTGTTGTTGCATATGGTGCTTCTGCAAGAGTTTCTCAAACAGCTATAGATATGGCAAGAGCACAGGGTATAAAGGCTGGATTACTTCGTCCAATTACTCTATGGCCATTCCCAACAAAGGCATTTGAAAAGCTAAAGGAAACAGCTAAGGCGTTTATAAGCTGTGAAATGAGTATGGGACAAATGGTAGATGATGTAAGACTTGCTATAGAGTGCAAAAAGCCTGTAAGCTTTGTTGGCAGAACAGGTGGTAAAATTCCAACACCTAACGAGGTTCTAAATGAAATTGTAAGAGTAGGAGGTACCTGTTAATGGAAGAGATAATTTTTAAGAAGCCACACGCTTTAACAGATGTACCGTTTCATTATTGTTCAGGCTGTACACACGGTATTATACATAGACTTGTAGCAGAGGTTATTGACGAGCTTGAATGTGAGGGTCGCACAGTAGGTGTATCTCCTGTAGGCTGTGCAGTAATGAATTACGATTATTTTAATTGTGATATGATAGAAGCACCTCATGGTCGTGCTCCAGCTGTTGCAACAGGTATTAAAAGAGCACATCCTGAAAATGTTGTATTTACATATCAGGGCGACGGTGACTTGGCTGCTATTGGTACAGCAGAAACAGTACACGCTGCAACAAGAGGCGAAAATATAACTGTTATATTTGTAAATAATACAATCTATGGTATGACAGGTGGACAAATGGCTCCAACATCATTGCCAAATCAGGTAACACAAACAACACCTTATGGTCGTGATGTAAATACAGCTGGTTTCCCTGTAAGAATTTGCGAAATGCTTTCAACACTTGACGGTGTTGCACTTGCACAGCGTACAACAGTTGATTGTGTAAAGAATGTAGCTATTACTAAAAAGGCTATCAAAAAGGCTTTCCAGAATCAGATAGACGGTAAAGGATTTTCTATCGTAGAAATTCTTTCAACCTGTCCTACAAACTGGGGTATGAATCCTATCCAGTCACTTGACTGGTTAAGAGAAAATATGATCCCATATTATCCACTTGGTGTTTACAAGGATGAAGAGAAAGGAGCCAGATTAAAAAATGAGTAAGGATTTTAATATTTTATTTGCTGGCTTTGGTGGTCAGGGTGTATTATTCTCTGGTAAGCTTACAGCATATGGTGGCTTGTATGACAATAAAAACATAACCTGGCTACCTTCATACGGTCCTGAAATGCGTGGTGGTACTGCAAATTGCAGTGTATGTATATCAGATAATCCTATCGGTTCACCTTGTGTAGTAAATCCAAATGCTTTTGTTGCTTTGAATTTACCTTCATTCCAAAAGTTTAAAGACAGAGTTGTACCAGGTGGAACAATGATTGTTGACAGCTCTATGATACCTGAAAAGTGTGATAGAACAGATATAAATATAGTTTATGTAAATGCGTCTAAGCTTGCTATAGAAAACAATGTTGAGGGCTTGTCAAATATAATTCTTCTTGGTAAGCTGTTTAAAGAAACAGGCTTCTGTACAGCTGAATCACTTGATAAGGCAATAGTAAAATGCGTACCAAAAAGTAAGGCACACCTTATCGAGCCTAATCGCAAGGCTTTACAGATAGGTATAAATGCCTGATGCTTAATAATATGAAAAAATATGAATGTGTTGTATGGGACTGGAACGGTACAATAGTTGACGATGTAAATACCTCTTTGATGTCAGTAAATGATATGCTTATCAAAAGAAATTTACCAACAATAACTATCCAGCAATACCACCAATATCTCGATACACCCATTTATAAGTTCTATGAGCATATATTTGATTTAAATAAAATCACATTCGATGTAATTCAATCAGAGTTTAATTCAGGCTATAATAAATATATATCCGATAATCCCTTGAATGACGGTGCTATAGCTGTTATGAAAAAGCTAAAAGAAAGCGATATTAAGCAGGTAATAGTTTCATCATCTAATCAAGATATAGTCCAAAAGGGTGCAGAAAAGTTTGGTGTAGCAGAATATATGAATTACATATCAGGCTCAAGCGATAATTTTGTAGGCAGTAAGGTAGAGCGTGCAATAGGTGTTATAAGTAAAATAACTACCGATTATTCAAAGGTAGTTGTAATAGGTGACACTCTGCACGATTGCCAGCTTGCAAATGAGATTGGTGCCGATTGTATTTTACTTTCAACAGGTCATCAAAGTAAAGCTGATTTGCAAACAACAGGTAAGCCTGTTATCGACAGCCTAAATGAATTAAATCAATATCTATTTTAAAAATTTAAGGATACCGACTAACCCTCGGTATCCTTTGTTTGTCTGAAATTCTTGATTTTTTATTCTTTATATGTGATAATATTAACTATATAAGTGGAGGTAGCAATGAAATATATAGAGCTTGAATCAGAAAGACTTATTTTTAGAAAATTTAGACAAGATGATTTTTCTGTTGTATATGATTGGCTTAGTAATTTAGAAAATATGAAGTATAGATCTAGCGAACCCAAAACAGAAAAGGAAGCACAAGAATATTTAGACTGGGCAATTAAATGTGCTGAACAGGATGAATGTATTAATTTTAGATATGCAGTTGTTTTAAAGGAAACAAATGAACTTATTGGTTCCTGTGAATTAGCCTTTACTGATAAGGATCCTGCTGAATTGGCATGGGAATTACATCGAAATTATTGGAAAAAGGGCTATGGCACAGAAATTGGAAAAACACTTTTAAAGCTTGGATTTGAAACACTTAAACTTCGCCGAATAATTGCCGATTGTAATACTTTAAATACAGGCTCATATAGAATTATGGAATTAATAGGTATGAGAAGAGAAGCACACTACATTAAAAGCTATCGTGGAAATAGTGCACTTAATCATCAATGGTGTGATAAATACCAGTATGCCATTTTGCAAGAAGAATATCTTTCAATGAAAAATAAATAACAACGGAGTAAATTATGTTTGATATATTTAAAAAGCTTGAAAGCATAAATAATAACCCAATAGAATATATTATTGTAGGCTTGGGTAACCCAGGCAAAGAATACGCACACACTCGCCATAATGCAGGCTTTATTGCAATTGACAAGCTGGCTGAAAAATACAGCTGTAGCATTACCAAAATGAAGTACAAGGCTTTAATTGCAGATTGTACAATAGCTGGCAAGCGTGCATTACTTATGAAGCCTCAAACCTTTATGAATTTAAGTGGAGAGGCTGTTACTCAGGCTATGAGCTTCTATAAAATTCCACCTGAAAATGTAATAGTAATGTTTGATGATATTTCTCTTGCAGTGGGTAAGCTAAGAATAAGACGCAAGGGTAGCGACGGTGGACAAAAGGGAATGAGAAGTATAATAGAGCTTAGTGGCTCACAAAATTTCCCAAGAGTTAAAATAGGAATAGGTGAAAAGCCTAATCCTAAGTGGCAACTAGCCGATTGGGTGCTTTCTCGTTTTACTTCAGAGGAATTAAAAACACTTGACGAGGTTGCCGAAAAGGCTTGTGGTGCTGTTGAAGCTATTTTAAGTGGTGATATCGATAAGGCTATGTCACAGTACAACTCTTAATGAGGTAATATAATGAAATTTTAGATAATATAATAGAAAGAGTGCTGGAATACCAAACTCTCAAAACAGCTGTAAACAGGGCAAATCCAACTGTTGCAGTAACAGGTTTAACAGGTATTCATAAGGCACATATAATTAATTCACTCCCATTTTCACAGAAAATGGGAGCATTTGTGGTTGCATATGATGAGCATGAAGCACAGGTGCTTGTAAACGACCTAACTGCAATGGGTAAATCAGCATTGTTTTATCCATTAAGAGATTTTATTTTCAGAGATATAAATAGCAAATCAAGAGAATATGAGCATCAGCGTATAAACGTTCTTTGTAAAATGTTAGATAAGAGTGTAGATGTTGTAGTAACCACAATAGATGCACTTTCTCAATTTACTATTCCACCCCAAATTTTAAAGCAGGCTACCGTTACAATGGAATGTGGTACAGAAATTTCAATAGAAACAGTAGTAAATGCCCTTGTGTTAAACGGTTATGAGCGTTGTGATATTGTAGAGGGTGCAGGTCAATTTGCACAGCGTGGTGGTATTATAGATTTATTTATGCCTGACGCTGAAAAGCCTGTAAGAATCGAATTTTGGGGCGATGAAATAGATACAATAAATACATTCGATACAGAAACACAAAGAAGACTTGATTTTGTTGAAAAGATAACAATAGTACCATCAGTTGAGGTTCTTGTTAATGATAAGCTGGAGCTTAGCCAGAAAATAGAAGAAAAAATGACACTTCTAAAGGGCAAAAACTCACCTAAAGCAAAGGAAATTTTACAGCAAGAAGCCGACTCTCTTAAAAATGGTATCTCAATCGGCTCAATAGATAAATTTATAACCCTTGCCTATGATAATCACGCTACATTGCTTGATTATGTAGATAACAGAATGATATTTATTTCTGAGCAGACAAAGGTAAAGTCAAGACAAAATTCCTACTATACACAGTATAATCAAGAGCTAAAGGATTTCTTTGCAACAGGAGTACTTTGTAAGGGCTTTGAAACCTACTGTATTGATAAATATGAGGTATGGAAATATTTCGGTGAGCATACAACTGTTTTTCTTGATAATTTCAAGCACGGCTCATACGAATTACCTCTAAAGGAGCTTATAGCATTTACAGCAAAACAGCTTTCATTATGGAGTGGCTCTTATAATGTGCTAAAAGAAGACCTGAATATGGATTTTAATAAATCAATTTCAATGGTTATTTTAGCAGGCACAGCCAAAAGTGCATCTTCACTTGAACAGCAGTTAAGAGAAGACGGATATCCTGTACAGCTGGTAGATGATATAAAAGAGCCTGCACCAAATAGTATTTATGTTATGGCTGGTTCATTGTCAGCAGGCTTTGAATACCCATCAGCTAAATTCAAGCTGATGTCACACGGCTCTGTTTTTGCTCCAGTAAAGAAGAAAAAGCCAAACAGACCTAAAAACGCTCAACAGGTTTATTCTCTTGAGGAGCTAAGCATAGGCGATTATGTTGTTCACACTAAATTCGGAATAGGTGTTTACAGAGGCATAAATAAAATGGAGAATGACGGTGTAGTTAAGGATTATATAACCATTCTCTATGCAAAGGACGACGAGCTTTATGTTCCTGTAACACAGCTTGATATGGTGTCTAAATATATAGGACCAAAGGAAGATAATAAGGTAAAGCTTAGCAAGCTAGGTGGTACAGACTGGGCAAAGGCTAAATCTCGTGTAAGAAAGGCTGTAAAGGATATAGCACACGAGCTTACAAAGCTATATGCAGAGCGAATGAAAGCACAGGGCTATGCCTTTACACCAGACAGCGAATGGCATCACGACTTTGCAGGTCATTTTGAATACGAAGAAACAAGCGATCAATTAAGATGTATTGATGAAATAACAAGCGATATGGAGCGTACTTCACCAATGGATAGACTCCTATGTGGTGATGTAGGCTTTGGTAAAACAGAGGTTGCTTTGCGTGCTGCATTTAAATGTGTAGCAGACTCTAAGCAATGTGCGTTATTATGTCCTACAACAATCCTAGCGTGGCAACATTTCCAAACTGCACTAAGACGCTTTGAGGGATTTCCAGTAAAAATAGAGCTACTTTCACGATTCAGAACTCCAGCACAGCAGGCTGAAATAATAAAAGGCTTAAAGCGTGGAGAAATTGATATGGTTATCGGTACGCACCGTTTAATTTCTAAGGATATAGAATTTAAAGACCTAGGACTTGTAATTATAGACGAGGAACAACGCTTTGGTGTAGCACAAAAGGAACGCTTTAAAGAGGTTTGCAAAAATATTGATATTCTTACACTTTCGGCTACTCCAATACCACGAACACTTAATATGGCTATGAGTGGAATAAGAGATATGTCTGTACTTGAAGAAGCACCACAGGACCGTCAGCCTGTTCAAAGCTATGTAATGGAATACGACCAAGAGGTTGTATTTGAAGCTATAAGACGAGAGCTAAGACGAGGTGGTCAGGTTTTCTATCTTCACAACAGTGTAGAAAGCATTGATAGCTGTGCATTCAATATTTCAGAGAATATACCCGAGGCTAGAGTAGGCGTAGGTCACGGTAAAATGAGCGAGCAAGAGCTTTCAGAGGTTTGGAGAAAAATGCTTGAACAGGAAATAAATGTTCTTGTATGTACAACAATAATAGAAACAGGTGTAGATATACCAAACGCAAACACACTTATTATAGATAATGCCGACCATATGGGACTTTCTCAGCTTCACCAGCTAAGAGGTAGAGTAGGACGCTCATCAAGGCGAGCATATGCATATTTCACCTACAGACCAATGAAGGTGCTTACAGAGCTTTCAGCAAAAAGACTCTCAGCTATTGAAGAATTTACGGAATTTGGCAGTGGATTTAAAATCGCAATGAGAGATTTGGAAATCCGTGGAGCTGGTAATGTATTGGGGGCACAACAGCATGGCCATATGGAGGTTGTTGGATATGATATGTACCTTAAACTGCTTAACGAGGCAATACGTGAAGAAAGAGGAGAAGAGGCAGTTGCACAGGATATAGAATGTTCAATAGATGTTCCTATCCCAGCACACATTCCTGATGATTATATCCCAGCACTAAAGCTTAGAATTGCAATGTACAGACGAATTGCAGATATAAGAACAAAAGAAGATGCCGATGATGTAATAGATGAGCTAATAGACCGTTACGGTGATGTTCCACCATCAGTTATGGGACTTATACAGGTAGCTTTAATAAGAAACACAGCAGCCTCATACGGTATTTACGAAATTAAACAGCTAGATACAAATATTCTTCTTTATTTAACAGATGTACGCACACCAAAGGTGGCAGAGCTTCTTGATAAGCTTTCGGGTCAGGCTGTTCTCAAGCTAGAGCCTAAGGTGCATATAAATGTAAAAATGAAAAAATATACTCCTCCATTAAAAATACTTACAGAAATTTTTAATAAATAAAATATAACTTTTTTTGTATGTATTTACATTTATTGTCGAATTTGATATAATTATAAAAAAGTGTGTAGGGGAGGAATATTGGTGAAAAAGAAATTATCAGTTTTATCAGCATTATATACAGCTGTTTTGCTTGTTATAGCTTCAACATTAAATACTTTTGCATATAATACTTCGTCAGTATCAACAGGTGACAGTACAACAACATTAGTAGTTATGTTATCTGTTATTCTTGTTGCAGCAATATTAGCAATACTATTGCTCTCTAAGAAAAGGTAAATTGAATAAGGATATTAATTATAAATGTGAAAATAATATTCTACGAAAGGAGACAGCAGACGAGACGTGATAAAAGAAAAGGAAGAAAAAGAAATTTTTATTGTACTTACTCAAACAGGTACAATATTGTCTAGAATTTTAAAAGCTCTAACTAACGCTGAATACAATCATTCGTCTATTAGTTTAGAAGAGGATTTATCTTGTATGTATTCTTTCGGAAGAATATTCCCTTATAATCCTTTTATCGGAGGATTTGTTAAAGAGTCTACATCAATGGGTACCTTTAAACGTTTTTATAACACAGAGGCTACTGTTCTTAGTGTTTATGTATCTAATGATAAATACGAGGAAATGAAAGTATATTTATCTGAAATGTATAATAACAAGGGGCAGTATCACTACAATTATGTTGCACTGTTTTTAGCGTTATTTGGAATAACCTTTAAGCAAAGAAGATGCTACTATTGTTCAGAATTTGTAAGAGATTTTTTGATAAGATTCGATATAATACCAAAAACCTATTTACCAAGTATCGTAAAGCCTATTGACTTTTTTAAGATATCTTGGAGTGAAAAAATATATACAGGTAAACTAAGAGACTATAAAAAGCCTCTTACTGCAAATAAAAGCAGAAATACAATATTGCCTAAATATAAAAAGAAGGCTTTATTAGAAATGTAAAATTATATAATAAAAGAAAAACAAGCAGATTGAACATAAAAAATTCAGTCTGCTTGTTTTCTTTCTATCATAAAAAATCAGGCAATATCCCTAAAGAGTATTGCCTGTAAAATATATATTTAATTATTTTTCTGAGTTAACTATATCCTCAACAACCTTTTCAATGTTGCTCTGACATAGACCGAAAATCTCAAGAAGCTCTTTTGCAGGGCCTGAGTAACCAAACTCGTCGTTTACACCAATCTTTGTAACCTTTACAGGGCACTCAGAAGAAACAACATCGCAAACAGCGTCACCTAAACCACCAATTACGTTATGCTCCTCAACAGTTACAATTCTGCCTGTTTCTTTAGCAGCCTTGATAATGATATCTCTGTCGATAGGCTTAATTGTATGAATGTTGATAAGTCTTGCATTAATACCCTTAGCCTCAAGTGCCTTAACAGCCTTTAGAGCCTCGTTTACAACAAGACCTGTTGCAACAACAGTAATATCGTTACCCTCGTGTAGAGTAATACCCTTACCAAGTTCAAATGTATAGTTATCTGGGTCGTTAAAGCTATCAATAGCTAGTCTACCAAGTCTAATATAAACAGGACCATCATATTTATAAGCAGCCTTAACAGCCTCAATCATCTCATAGTGGTCAGCAGGGTTAAGAACAACCATACCAGGAATTGCTCTCATAATAGCAATGTCTTCAATACACTGGTGTGTAGCACCGTCTTCACCTGTAGAAATACCTGCGTGAGAACCTGCAATTTTAACATTTAGTCTAGGATAAGCAACTGAGTTTCTAATCTGCTCAAAAGCTCTTCCTGTAGCAAACATTGCAAAAGAAGCAGCAAAAGGAACCTTACCAGCAGCAGCCAAACCAGCAGCTACACCAACCATATTACCCTCTGCAATACCACAGTTGATAAAACGCTCAGGGAATTCCTTTTTGAAAATACCTGTTTTTGTAGCAGCAGCCAAGTCAGCGTCTAATACAACTATATCGTCATTTGTTTTAGCTAGCTCGCATAGTGCAAGACCAAAGCTTTCTCTTGTTGCTTTATTAATAACCTGTGCCATTATACAAGTGCCTCCAACTCTTTTAGTTTTGCTTCAAGCTCAGCCATTGCAGTTTCATACTGCTCCTTGTTAGGAGCTGTACCATGCCAGCCTACCTGATTTTCCATAAATGATACATCTTTACCCTTAACAGTAGAAGCAATAATTACAGAAGGCTTACCCTTAACTGTCTTTACCTGCTCAAAAGCAGCCTCAATCTCGTCAAAGTTATGACCATCAATCTTTATTACATTAAAGCCGAAAGCCTCAAATTTCTCATCAAGTGGTTCAATACCACCAATCTCAGCAACTGTACCGTCAATCTGCAAGCCGTTGCAGTCAACAATAAAGCAAATGTTGTCAAGATTTTTATGAGCTGCAAACATAGCAGCCTCCCAAACCTGACCCTCTTCACATTCACCATCACCAAGAAGTGTGTAAACACGGTAGTCTTTATTATCAAGCTTACCAGCAAGTGCCATACCACATGCTGCAGATACACCTTGTCCAAGTGAACCAGAGCTCATATCAATACCAGGAGTACCCTTCATATCAGGGTGACCCTGTAGCATAGCGCCTACGTGACGAAGTGTTGTAAGCTCGTTCCAATCAAAATATCCCTTTAAAGCAAGTGTAGCATATAGGCTAGGGCAACAGTGTCCTTTTGAAAGTACAAATCTGTCACGATCGCTCCACTGAGGGTTAGCAACATCTATATTCATTTCTTTAAAGTAAAGATATGTGTAGATGTCAGCAGCTGAAAGAGAACCACCTGGATGACCTGATTTAGCGTTAAATGTGCCTATAATAGCACCCATACGGGACTTACAGGCCATAATCTGAAGTTGCAGTTTTTCTGCACTGTTCATAGTACAAACATCCTTTCTAAAACCACCTGTATTTTTATACAGGGATAAAATTCTTGTTTATTTACGCTATTACGCAGTGTTTCTACTACATTATATATTAAAAAACACTTTATGACAAGTACCTTTTTATCTTTATTTTCTAAGTGGTATATAAAAACAGAAAAATGATTGAATATTTCGCTAATACAAGCTGAACTCGATTGAAAAAAGAGAAATATTTTAGCATTTCAAGTTTTAGATATAACCTAGTGTAGCAGAATATTTTATATTATTAATATTTCTCAAATTGCTTTAATTATATAATTTTTATTGGTACAGCTATAGCTTTATGTTTTTCAAAGTAATAATAATTATCAAATCCGATTTTTTTAAGCAAATGAAGTGTTTCGTTGATACCTTTACCTAAATCAGCTATCTTATGTGCATCAGAGCCAATAGTAATAAGTCTTCCACCAAGTGAATAGTAGCGTGTTAATAGAAATTCGTCAGGCATTGTTATACCTATTTCTTGACGTAAGCCAGATGAATTTACTTCAAGAGCCTTACCATTTTTTATAAGCTCATTAAATATTTTATCTATTATAGGCAAATACTCATTTATATCAATGTTGATTTTATGAACACCTGTTATATAACGTAGGGGATAGGTCAGGTGAGAAAGACTATCAAATTTATTCCACTGAACAACCTCAAGAATTTCGTTAAAATATGTATATAGTAATTCTCTTGCACTTTCATATGTGTATTCAAGCCAGTAAAAATCCTTAGTGTTACGCACGTTATGAACAGAGCCTAAAACAAAGTCAAAATCATCAAGACCTAAAGCAATATCAGCCGATTTTAAATCCTGTACAGCCTGCCCAAGCTCAATGCCCCTTAACAGCTTTAATTTGCTTGTATACTTAATCTGACTTTCCTTTAAATGCTTAATAGACTCAGGAATAAGCTTTGAAAAATCTCCAAATTCGCTGTCATCTGGAGTATTCCAGCCGTTTACTTCACAATGGTCTGTAACGGTAAGTACATTTATACCAAGCCTTATAGCCTGTTCACACATATCATCTATTGCTTCACAGCCATCAAAGCTCCATTTGCTATGAGTGTGACAGTCACATATAAATTCAAAATCATAGCTCATACAAATTCATCTCCTTTAAAATAAGAATACAAAAAGGGCGGTTGTTGCACCGCCCAAATTTTTAATTATTCCATTTCCCAGTTGTGCCAAACGTTCTGTACATCGTCGTTGTCATCAAGATTATCAAGAAGCTTCTGCATTTTTGTAACAGCCTCAGCATCATCAATCTTTGTATATGTTGAAGGTACCATTTCAACCTCAGCACTTGCAAACTCGTAGCCCATATTTGTCAAAGCCTCGTTTACCTCGCTGAAATCTGAAGGCTCTGTAAATATTGTAAATACATCGTCCTCAACCTCAACATCAGCAGCACCACACTCAAGTGCATCTTCCATAACCTTATCCTCGTCAAAGTCGCACTCTTCTCTGTCGATAACAAGAACACCCTTTTGAGAGAACATAAAAGATACACAACCAGGTGTACCCATATTACCACCAAATTTATCAAAGTAATGTCTAACATCAGCAGCAGTACGGTTACGGTTGTCTGTAAGTGTTTCAACAATTACAGCAATACCACTTGGACCATAACCCTCGTAAGTAATAGCCTCATAGTTGTTTGAATCACCATCGCCTGATGCTTTTTTAATAATTCTTTCAATATTATCATTAGGAACATTGTTAGCCTTAGCCTTAGCTATACAATCTCTTAATTTTGAATTTACAGTAGGGTCTGCACTACCACCATCTCTTACTGCTACAGCAAGCTCACGGCCAATTTTAGTAAAAATCTTAGCTCTTGCAGCATCGTTTTTACCCTTTTTCTGTTTTATTGTACTCCATTTATTATGTCCTGACATTAATAAATCCTCCCTAGAAAAACTATTAAATATATTGTAGCACAATTTTCTTCTCTTTGCAACATTGTATATCTAATAACTTCCATAACAGATATTTACTTAATATGAAAATATTTATATAATTAAAAATGGATATTTTTTCATAATTTCCTTGCAATGTATTGAAATAATTTGTATAATATCATCAAGATGACGGACTTATAGTGATTATACAGTTAATTAAGTTTGTTTTCGTAATATACATAATTTTATGTAAAGAATAACTGGAAGGAGGTTAATATGTTAAAGATATCTGAATTTGAACCTAAAAAGGTTTTTTATTATTTTGAAGAAATTTCCAAAATCCCCAGAGGCTCAGGAAATACAGCTAAAATAGCTGAATATTGCCTTGATTTTGCACAAAAAAGAGGATTAAAAGCAATAAAGGATAATAGTGGAAATGTGGTGATTTATGCCAATGGTACAAATGGCTATGAAAATAGCGAACCACTTATTCTGCAAGGTCATTTTGATATGGTTTGCGAAAAGGTTGCAGAGTCAAATATAGATATGCAAAATCAAGGGATAACCTTATGCACAGACGGAGAATCAGTTTGGGCAGATGGTACAACTCTTGGTGCAGATGACGGAATAGCAATTGCATATATTCTTGCATTGCTAGATTCTGATGATATACCACATCCACCTATTGAAGCATTGCTTACAAACGATGAAGAAATAGGTATGCTTGGAGCAAGAGAGCTTGATATATCACTATTAAAGGGAAGAAGATTGATAAACATTGATTCAGAGGAGGAAGGAATAATTACAGTAAGCTGTGCAGGAGGAGTGCGTGCGTATTGTGATTTACCTCTTAACTTTGTACAAGCCAGTACCGATATGATTGCATTTAAGCTTAAAATAAGTGGCTTGCTTGGTGGTCATTCTGGAATAGACATCAACAAACACCGTAAAAATGCAAATATTTTACTGGGTAGACTTTTACAGCATATTTTTAGAACATCAGAAATTTATGTTTCTGATATTGATGGTGGTAAAAAAACAAATGTCATTCCACAACAATCTGAATGTGTAATTTGTGCTAAAGATATAAGTGAAGCTGAAATAGAAAAGTCGGTAAAAGGCTTTAATAATATTATTAAGCGTGAAATTGGTCATCTTGAGCCTGATGTAAAAATAACACTAAAACGTTGTGATGTGCCAGAATATCATACCGATAACGACAGTACACGCAAGCTGATATTTACACTTCTGCAAGTTCCAAACGGTGTTCAAAGTATGAGTCCGGATATACCCGAAATGGTTCAAACATCGCTAAATCTCGGAGAGTTATCTGTAGTTAATAATTCACTTAAAATGGCATTTTTTATAAGAAGTAATGCTTCCACAGGAAAACAGCTTACAGTTCAAAAGCTACTATCATTTATCACTTATTTGTATGGTAGTGTAGAGTTTAGAGCTGATTATCCAGCGTGGGAATATCGCCCTCAGTCACCTTTACGTGATATTATGACAAAAGCATATCAGGAGTATTACTCTGATATGCCACAAATACAGTCAATTCACGCAGGGCTTGAATGTGGTATTCTCGCCTCGAAGATGAATGACCTTGATATAGTTTCTTTCGGACCTGATATTTCAAATGTTCACACCCCAAAAGAAATAATGAATATAGAATCGGTACAAAGAACCTGGTACTATCTTCTTAAAGTGCTGGAAATGTGTAAATAATTTCCAGTAATCAATATTACTAAAGAAAGGATTTATTTTATGATTAAAGATGGATTTTTGTATATTTCTGCATTAATTTTTATATCAGGAATATTGGTTTGTCTGCCTAAGATTTTAAAGGGTAAGGCTGCACAAAAGGTTTTTCAATTTGCACCTCCGGTTGTACTTATTTACCTTGGTTTAATGCTATTATGTACGGTTAAATTATGGGATCTTGAAGAAACATCAGCAACATACAGTGCATTGAAAAATCCACTTTTATATGCAATGCTGTTTATAATGCTGTTAAGATGTGATTTGAGAAAAATTATCAAGCTTGGTCCTAAAATGCTTGTAGGATTTTTCTCTGCAACAGTTACAATAGGACTTGGCTTTGTTATTGCTTACGCAATAATGGGTAGATTTTTGGGCGAAGGTGCATGGCAAGCACTTGGTGCCTTATGTGGAAGCTGGATGGGTGGTACAGGTAATATGCTTGCTATTCAAACAGCACTTAATGTTGATGAAGCAACTATGGCTTATGTGCTTGTAATGGATACAATATGTGCAATGCTTTATGTAATGTTCCTATTATGGGTTATAGGCTTTTCTAAAAAATTCAACAAATGGACAAAGGCTGATACCCGTTTAATTGATGAAGTGGGAATTGCTCTTGAAAAAGAAGCAAAGGCAAACACAAAGCCTTTAGTATGGCAAAATATTATGATCCTTTTAGGCTCAGGCTTTATAGTTTCAGCAGGCTCTCAATATGTAGGCGAGGCATTGAATGGTGTTTTACCTATTTTCGATAAAGGTACATGGACAGTATTGGTAGTAACACTATTAGGTGTAATACTTGCTATGACACCATTTGGTAAAATAAAAGGTACAGAAGAGCTTTCTAATACACTTTTATACATTATAATTGCACTTATTGCCTCAAGAGCAGACCTATCAAGTATAGGTAATGCACCGGTTTGGATAATTACAGGCTTTATAGTTCTTATATTCCATGTTGGAGTTATGATTATTATTGCAAAGCTTCTTAAAATAGATATTTTCACCTGTGCAGTTGCCTCACTGGCAAATATCGGTGGAACAGCTACAGCACCGGTTCTTGCAGGCTCATATAGTAGTGCCCTTGTACCAGTAGGTATTATAATGGCACTTTTAGGATATGTTGTAGGAACAGGTGGTGGATTAATCGTTGCTAAGCTTATGAGCTTGTTTGCGTAGAGTAATATAAATGAAATAAAATGCTACGACCTCCCAAAATTAGCTCTAAAAGACTAATTTTGGGAGGTTATTATACTTATACGAAGGAGATATATGTAGGTATAAATTGATTAATAATATCATAAAAATAGATTATTGTGAAAATACAATTTAAAATTGATGTTTATAATAATAGAGAATTATAATTATAATAGATATATAATGTAATCTATTTCCGAGAGTAATAATAGCATTATATTTTAGTTATTTTATTTGTGCTGATTATCAAATAAAAATAAATGATATATTTATATTAAAAACTTGACAATCAGGTAAAAAAATGATAGAATTTACAGGAATAGTTTGGAATGTATAAATTAACTTGAGTGGTTTATACAATTTTAGTATAAATGTATTGATGTTTGAGAGTTTGGGAGGATTTATATGACAGACAAAGAGCTACGAAAACTCAGTCGTGCAGATTTACTTGAAATGCTGTTAGTTCAAAGTAAAGAAGTAGAGCGATTGCGTAGTGAGCTTGATGAGGCTAATCGCAAGCTTGAAAACAGAAAAATACTTTTAGAAAATTCCGGTTCAATCGCAGAGGCTGCATTAAAAATTAATAAGGTTTTTGAAGCAGCTCAAATGGCTGCAGACCAGTATCTGGAAAATATAAAACAGATTGTTGAATATCCTACGGAAAGGAACTGTTACGATTTTGAAGATGAAGAGTCAGAAAGCTAAGCTCTTGAATAAAGGTGTAAATAGTAAGGATATTACAAAAATGCCTACAACAGAGCAAATCGAGGCAGAACTTCAGCATGAAAACTATAAAAATAGATACAATAGAGTATTGTTAAGTACTATTTATACCTTAATTACGGTTTCTGCTATTTCAGTACTTGTAGCTACATTGTTAATGCCAGTACTTAGAATTTATGGTATGTCTATGACACCGTCTCTCGCAGAGGGAAATATAGTGTTATCAGTAAAATCTTCTGAGTTCAATCAGGGAGATATAGTTTCATTCTACTATAATAATAAAATTCTTGTCAAGCGTGTTATTGCCTTTCCTGGTGATTGGGTAAATATAGACGAAGAAGGCAATGTATATGTAAATAAGGAATTACTGGACGAACCATATGTAACAGATAAAGCATTGGGTGAATGTGATATAGAGCTACCTTATCAGGTGCCAGATGGAAAAATATTTGTTTGTGGAGATCATCGTTCAACATCTATAGATAGTAGAAGTAGCACAGTGGGTTGTGTTTCTGAAGAGCAAGTTGTAGGAAAGATTTTATTTAAGATTTGGCCATTAAATGAAATCAGTCCGGTAGAATAATAGATTTTAGGAAGGAGAATTTAGTGTGACTAAAAGAAATATTCCTAACATAAAAAAATACATAAAAAAGTATAAAAAACGTACATTAAGACAGCGTGCTCTTATTGCTGTGGCTGCTTTAGTTGTTTTTTGTACTACATATGCTATGATTTTGCCAGCTATAACTATGGAAGGCAAGGTTAATTGTGGTAAGGAAGAGCATATTCATCAACAGAATTGCTATACAAAAGAAAAATCATTGATATGTAAACTGGAGGAAGGGAAAATCCATTTGCATGAAGAAAACTGTTATAGCAATAATGGTGATTTAATCTGCAAAGCCGATACCTCAGTAGCACATACCCATAAAGATGAATATGGATGCTATACCACAAAATTGGTTATGGCTTGTCAAAAAATAATGCACGAGCATTCTGCTTCCTGTGTTGAAAAGGTTAATCAAGCAACTGAAACAGCAACAGCTGTAACAAATAAATTAACCACAGAAGCTACACCTAAATTGCCTACAGAATCAAATGGAATTTCTAAAAATGATAACAATGCAGTTGTTGAAAGTGGTGCATCAGAAGCCACGGATTTTAAAACATATATAGAAGGAATAGTTAATATTGAAGGTGTAGATATGGTTAGAGGTGAAATTTCTCATACTATATATGATATTTCTGATCCTTCAAAACCTGTTCCTGTTCCAGATACTACTATTGTATCAGGTAATAATTATTTGTTTTCACTTAAGGTTAATGCTATCGCTATAGAGTCTGGTGTCTATAAATACACTCTGCCAGCCAATATTTATTTGGTGAGTGAAGCTGAAAATGGACAGATTCAAAATGGTGGAAATCAAGAAGTAGGTAAGTACTCAGCAGCAAGAGAAAGCAATATAGTTATTACTCTTGAATTTGATGATGAAATAAACTATGTATCTAATTTTGAAGGTTACATAAAATTCAATGTAAGAATTGATAACGGAGGAGAAAATCCTAGTGAACCACCTACAGAAGAAGTAGTAGAAGAACCATCAGAGCCTACTGTAGAAAAGACAGGTGCTTTTAATGAGGCAGATGGTAAGTTTGATTTCACAATCAGTGCAACAATTCCATCCTGTGGCGAAAAAGGTAAATTTAATGAGTGGCGTTTATATGATGAATCTTGTGTTAATTTCACATGGTATCAGGATTTAAGTATAGCTGATATTGAAATTGCATATGATGGAAAAACTTATAAAGTTCCAAGTATCACAAATGCGACTGATAACGATAATATAGCTTATTTAATCGCAAATGATCGTTACAATAGTTTATATTTAGTAAATAGATGTAAATGTGATAAAGCTAGATGTGGTAACTTAACAGGAGGCAAATGCAAGAGCTTAGCAACACAATTTGGAAGTGCTTATTCTAATTATAGTAATTGGTGTACATGTTGGAATCTGTCTAAAAATGCAACACTTACTATAAAATATAGAAATGATAAGAATATTGCAGATGCTGTAGTTAACGAAGAGAATGAAGTTGTTGATAGTTATTTATTGAATAACCATCCTGGAGAGCTTTATTTGAATGAGATTCGATTACTGAATAAAAACAAAGTAGTTTCTAGAGATGATATTGAACTGGAAATACCAGAACTTGTTAGCAAGGGCGTATCAAATGCTCCTAATTCAGGTAATGGCTATGTAGCTAGTTTTGAAATCATAATTAACGAAAGCAAGAAAGACCTTTCAAAGGTAGATGCTGACAATGACGGAAACCCTGATGGCAAAATTCAAATTCAGGATGTTATGACGAATGTTGCTTATATTCCTGACAGCATAAAAATAGTTGAAGAAGATTCTGGAAAAGTACTTACATATAATTCAAATTGTAAAACTCCTATTTGTAACCATCCAGAGTGTACAGCTCCAAATTGTAAACATTCAGAGTGTACAGATTCAGAGTGCAAATATTCAGAGTATCAAATTGAGTATATTCCAGGTAGTGAAAATGAAGGAGAAACCTATATAGGTACCTTAAATATAACCTTAAAAAATCCTAAGGCTTGCACATACATTATTACATATGATGGTTTGGCAATCTCAGAAACTCCAGAAGGAACAGAGTTTGAGAGTACTGTTTCTAATACAGCTACATTAAAGTTCTATAGCTATCCTTTCTCTGAGGCAAGTGAATATTGTTATTTTGAAGATGGCTGGTCTTATGCAAAGCGTAGATTAAAAATAGAAAAATAGAACTGAAAGAAAATGATACAGATATAACAAAATTCCTTCCTGGTGCAGTTTTTGGTCTTTACAGTGAAAATGGATATAAAATCGCAGAAGGTGTTACTACTGAAGATGGTACATATATGTTTGAAACTAATGTTCGTAGGGGCATAATTTTTCAGGAGAATAAAGCTTATTATCTACAGGAGTTAGAGGCTCCTTCTGGATACACTAAAGACGAAACTAGAAAAGATTGGTTCTATTTTACAAGAGAAAGCTCTGGAGGCATTAAAGTAGACTTTGAGATTACACCATGTCTACTTGATGATAATACTGGAAGCAGTTTGGAGAATAATTCCCCAATGGTAATTCCAAACGAAAAAGGTTTAATGTTACCTGAAACAGGTGGATGTGGAACAGTTATATATACAATAGCAGGATTAGTTTTAATTTGTGGCTCTGCTTATGTTTTATATAAAAAGTATTTGTATTGGAAAGGGGTGCTTAAATAAATATAAGCCTATTTTTCAAACAAATTGAAACTTTATACAATGGAGGTAAGACAGAATATGAAATTATTCAAAAAAACAGCCAGTGTGGTACTGGCAATGACAATGGTAGCAGCATTATGCTCAAGCACAGCTTTAGTAACAGCATCAGCTGTTGATACAGGTGCAGAGACAACAAAGTTGGATGTATCAAAGCATCAGTATAAGGCATACCAGATCTTCAAAGGTACACAGGCAGACGAAGATAACGCTGTACTATGTGATATTCAGTGGGGTAAAGATATTGACGGAGCTGCATTGTTAACTGCACTTCAAAAAATGGATGCTTATAAGGATTGTAAGACTGCTGAAGACGTTGCAAAGGTACTTGCAAAGATCGAGGAAGATGCAGATGGTAAAACTGATACTAAAGAGGCAAGAGCGTTTGCTAAGCTTGCTGATCAGTATATAAAGAAGTCTACAGATGATACAGTATATGGTACAAATATAGGAGTAACTTCTACTATTGAAGGTAAAGGTTTAGAAGTTGGTTATTATTTAGTAGTTGATACTACTGCAACAAATGAAGAAGAGAACAGTGCAAAGAACCTTTCACTTCTACAGCTAACAAAGAATACTTCTTCAGATATCGTAAGCAAGACAGATATCCCAAAGGTAGAGAAGAAGGTTAAGGAAGAAACTCCATATGTTGATGATCAAAAAGGAACTACAGGCTATACTCTTGAAGAGGGCTACAATGATGTTGCTGACTATGATATCGGCGATGATGTTCCATTTATGCTAATCGGTACTATGCCAACAACATTAGAAGACTATGATAAGTATACATATATCTTCCACGATACATTATCAGTAGGTCTTACATATAATAATGATATTGAAATTTTACTTGATAATGATAATGATTATAAAAACGATGTACAGATCGCTTCAGGCTATACTATTGGTAGTGAAGACGGAGATACTATTACAATCTCATTCGATGATGTTAAATCTATTAAAGGTGTAGATGGTAAAGTTTTAGATGTTACTAAGGATAGCAAAATTATCGTTAAGTATACAGCAAAGCTAAATGATGAAGCTGTAATCGGTCTTGATGGTAATACTAACGAGGTTTACCTAGAGTATTCAAACAACCCTAACTTCAATGGTTCAGGAAGCGATGGTAGCGGTGATGACGACGGCGGTAACGACGATGGTGACGATGATGGTAATGACGATGACAATGAAACAGGTAATACACCAGTAGATAAGGTTATCGTTTTCACATACGAGCTTGATGTTACTAAGGAAGATAGCGATGATGCTACAAAGCTAGAGGGTGCCGAGTTTATTCTTCAGAATGAAAAAGGTCTATACTATAATAAAGATGCTAAGGATGTTAGATGGGTTAGCAATAAAGATGATGCTACTGTTCTAACTTCAGGTGCAAATGGTCTATTTATAGTTAAGGGTATTGACGATGGTAAATATACACTAACTGAGACTAAGGCTCCAACAGGCTACAACCTACTAAAAGAAGCTATTGAGCTAACAATCACAGCTACAACTTACCATGGTCAAAAATGGGATGAGTTTATTGCTGCTAACGCACTTACAGCTCTAAACATTACAATAACAGATGACAAAAATGCAACTCAGGGTACAGGTAACACTGATACAGGTATCGTTGATATGTCTGTAAAGAACAGCAAAGGTTTCCTACTTCCTGAAACAGGTGGTATTGGTACTGTTGCAATCTACACAGTAGGTACACTACTTGTAGTTGTTGCTGGTGTATTGCTTATTACTAAAAAGCGTATGAGCAAATAATTTAATAAATAATAATTAATCAAAACTGCTGTAAAAGCTGATATCTAGCTTTTACAGCAGTAAGGAGAACTCTGTAAAATGAAAAAGCATTTATCTACTATTATTTTAATATTGGTATTATTTATAGGGCTCTCCTTACTGCTGTATCCTACTTTAAGTGATTATTGGAATTCAGTTCGTCAGTCAAAGGCGATAGCAGGATATGTAGAAACAATAGCTAATATGGATCAAGAGAAATATGACCAAATGCTTGATAAGGCTAAAGACTATAATAAAAAGCTTTCGTCCTCACCAGCACATTGGCGTTTATCGGCTGAAGAAAAAAAAGAATATAATGATGTACTGGACGTTTCAGGTACAGGAATTATGGGACATATTGAAATCCCTAAAATAAATTGTTCGCTACCAATTTATCACGGCACAGCTGAAAATGTATTACAGATTGCAATAGGACATATTTCAGGTTCTTCGTTGCCAATAGGTGGCGACAGCACACATACTGTATTGTCAGGGCATAGAGGTTTACCATCAGCAAAGCTGTTTACAAATCTTGATATGCTCGAAATTGGCGATATATTTATGATACGTGTAATGGATGAGGTATTAACCTACGAAGTAGACAACATACTTATTACTGAGCCAGATGATTTTTCGTCACTTGGAATAGAAACCAAAAAGGATTTATGTACTCTTATAACCTGCACACCATATGGTGTTAACACTCATAGATTACTTGTGAGTGGTCATAGAGTAGAAAATGTAGAGCAATCCTCAAGTATTAGAGTAACTGCTGATGCAATGCAGATTGAACCACTGTTGGTTGCACCGGTTGTTGGAGTACCGATGTTAATAATATTATTTTCCATAATGATTGTAGCTGGAAAGCCTGCATCAAGTGTTAAAACATTAAGGAGGAAGATAGAATATGATAAAATTATTTAGTAAAATAAGATGTAGTGTAAGTGTATTGCTTGTTGTTATGCTTATGTTTTGCATATCACAGCCAGTTATGGCTACAGAAGAAATAGGTTCAATAAACTTATCATATCAGGTTGATGGTGTTGAATTTGACTTGTACAGAGTTGGTACAAGAACAGCAGAAGGAGATATTATTCTTACTGATGAATTTTCTTCTTATCAGGTAGACCTTGAAAGTGAAGACGCCACAGCTACACTTGCTTCTTATGTTGACAGCGATAATAAAAAGCCATTAGTTACAGAGGTAACAGATAAAGACTATAATGCAAGCTTTACTGGACTTTCAGAGGGTGTTTATCTTATTATTGGTTCAGATAAAACAGTAAATAAAGTTACCTATAAAGCAATGCCTGTTATGGTATCTTTGCCATATTGGGATAATGATACTTTGGTATGGGATTTAGAGGTTAACGGAAAATACGAAAAATCTTTTATATCAACTATTTCTGAGATTTCCGTGTTAAAGATATGGAAAGACGAGGGAAATGAGAAGGCTCGTCCAGAGGAAATAAGCGTTTCTTTAACTCAAAACGGTGAAGTGTATGAGACTGTTAACCTTAATTCTAAAAACAACTGGAAACACGAATGGACTTATCTTGATGAAGAATTTAATTGGTCAGTAATAGAACAAAGTGTTCCTGCTGGCTATGAGGTTAGTATCCAACAAAATGGAAAAAACTTTGTTATTACCAATACCTATAAAACTACAGAGCCCCCTACAACTCCAAGTACACCAAGTCTACCTCAGACAGGTCAGTTATGGTGGCCTATTTATGCTCTTGCATTTGTTGGAGTATGCTTTTTAGCTGTAGGTGTAATTCGTCGCAGAAAGAATATGTAATATGAAATTAAAAAAAGGTACAATATTTATTGTAATGGGGCTGTTGCTTATAGTTTCAGCCCTTTCTTTAACTTTTTACAATATATATAATTCAGAACGAGCAGAGCAAGTTGCTAAAGAAACAGTAGTTGAAATAGAAAAAAAAATCCCAGATGTTCCAGACAAAGATTTCTCTCCAGTACTATATCCTGACAGAGAAATGCCAACAACAGAAATTTACGGATACAGATATATTGGTATTTTGGAAATTCCTGATCTTAATATTAAATTACCGGTAATGGAAGAGTGGGATTATAACAGACTTAATATTTCAGCATGCTGCTATTCAGGGTCTTTATATAAAGACGATATGGTAATTGCAGCTCATAACTATCAAAGTCATTTTGGTGGATTAAGCCATCTTGGTGTGGGTAGTAAGGTAATTTTCACTGATATAGAGGGTAATGTATTTAATTATGAGGTTCTTTGGAGCGAGATTCTTAATCCAAATCAAACAGAAGAGATGGTAACAGAAAACGAGAAAGACCCTTGGGATTTAACTCTCTTTACCTGTACCATATACGGTACTACCAGATTTACCGTAAGATGTGTAAGAACCAGTGACTATTTCTAATATTCTTTGTATGTATAAATTTATATTAATTCAACTTTTATCCCGTATAACGTTTTGTTGTACGGGAATTTTATTTGGCTTTATGTCAATAGTTGAGTAAATCCCGAAATACTAAAAGTAAAAAATCCAAAGTTATCTACCTGCTTGCAAAAAATTACCACTCAATGTATAATTGTATGCGATATATTAAGATAAAAGCCATATTACAGGAGGCTGAATTTATGGAAATTAAAATGACTGCACCGTGCCTATTAGGTGTAGAAGGAATTGTTGCCCAAGAGCTAAAGCGTATGGGTGCTGAAAATGTTTTACCAGAAAACGGAAGAGTTTGCTTTAGTGGCGATTACAATATACTTGCCAGAGCTAATATCTGTTCACGCTATAGTGAACGAATATTGATAGAAATGGGAAGATTTACAGCTAAAACCTTTGAAGAGCTTTTTCAGGGAGTAAAGGCTCTTCCATGGGAGCAGTGGATTGGTAAAAAGGATAAATTCCCAGTTAAAGGCAGAAGCCTTAATTCACAGCTTAGCAGCGTTCCATCCTGTCAGAAAATAATTAAAAAAGCTGTGGTAGAAAGACTAAAATCAAAATATAATGTACAGTGGCTAGAAGAAACTCAAGAGCTATATCAAATTCAGTTCTTGATAATGAAAAATACTGTAAGTGTTATGATAGACACATCAGGGAGTGGACTTCATAAGCGTGGCTATCGTCAAATTTCAACAGAAGCACCAATAAAGGAAACATTAGCAGCCACAATGGCAGACCTAGCTAGAGTTCACAGTAACCATATAGTAGTGGATCCTTTCAGTGGTTCAGGTACAATTCTTATTGAGTCAGCCTTAAAGGCTATGAATATTGCCCCTGGTAAAAACAGAGATTTTTCTGCTAAGCATTGGAGCTGTATAGATAATGCTATATGGCAACAGGAAATCGAAAAGGCAATTGCAGAGGAAAAAACAGACGCAGAATTTCAAGCATTTGGATATGACATTGACAACAGTGCAATAGAGCTTGCTACAGCCAACGCAATAAAAGCAGGTGTTGGTGATAAGGTTAAGTTCGCTAAAAGAGATATCAAGGATTTTTCACTTGATTTTGAGCGTTGCAGTGTAATTACAAACCCACCATATGGCGAACGCTTGCTTGATGTTGAACAGGCACAAAGGCTTTATAAAATAATGGGTGAAAAATTTATAAAACAAAACGGATATAGCTATACTATAATAAGCCCGGATGAAGATTTTGAGCTTTTGTTTGGCAGAAAAGCAGATAAACGCAGAAAGCTTTACAATGGTATGATAAAGTGTCAGGTTTATATGTATTTTAAATAATTTTATTACCCTGTATTTAGCTTTATAATAAATGTAAATAATTTATTAAACCTAAATTTTGGTATTGATTTTTACTATAAAAAGGTATATTATATCTTTAGCACTCTAAGATAAGGAGTGCTAAAGATATGCAGTTAATCCATAGGAGGAAAATATTATGACTATAAAACCATTACTAGACAGAGTTGTGTTAAAGGCTCAGCAGGCAGAAGAAACAACAAAGAGTGGTATTGTTCTTGCTTCATCAGCACAGGAGAAGCCACAGTTTGCAAATGTTGTAGCTGTTGGTCCTGGTGGAATTGTAGATGGTAAGGAAGTTACAATGTATGTAAACGTGGGTGACAAGGTTATCACAAACCAGTATTCAGGTACACCTGTTAAGCTAGACGGCGAAGAGTTCACTATTGTTCGTCAGTCAGACATACTTGCAGTAGTAGAATAATTTTTTTGATTATATTTTAGGAGGCATTATATAATATGGCTAAGCAAATTGCATATGGTGAAGACGCAAGAAAGGCTCTTATGAGTGGTATTAACCAGCTTGCAGATACTGTAAAAATCACATTAGGTCCTAAGGGCAGAAATGTAGTTTTAGATAAAAAATTCGGTGCACCACTAATCACAAATGACGGTGTTACAATCGCTAAGGAAATCGAGCTTGAGGATCCATTTGAAAATATGGGTGCACAGCTTGTAAAAGAGGTTTCTGTAAAGACAAACGATATAGCAGGTGACGGTACAACAACTGCTACACTTCTTACACAGGCTCTTATTCGTGAGGGTATGAAGAATGTTGCTTCAGGTGCTAACCCAATGATTCTTAAAAAGGGTATTCAGAAGGCAACAGATATTGCAGTTGAAACAATCGTAAATAACTCAAAGCAAATCAGTGGCTCAGATGATATCGCAAGCATTGGTGGTAACTCAGCAGCTGATCCAAAAATCGGTCAGCTTATAGCAGAGGCTATGGAGAAGGTTACAACTGACGGTGTTATCACTGTAGAGGAGTCAAAAACAGCTGAAACATATTCAGAGGTTGTAGAGGGTATGATGTTCGACAGAGGCTACATCGCTCCTTATATGGTTACAGATACTGAAAAAATGATTGCAGAGCTTGACGATGCATACATTTTGATTACAGATAAGAAGATTTCTAACATTCAAGAAATTCTACCTGTTCTTGAAGATATCGTTAAAACAGGCAGAAAATTATTGATTATCGCAGAGGATATCGAGGGCGAAGCTCTTACAACTCTTGTTCTTAACAAGCTACGTGGTACATTTACTTGCGTTGGTGTAAAGGCTCCTGGCTTTGGTGACAGAAGAAAGGAAATGCTACAGGATATAGCTATTCTTACAGGTACTCAGGTTATTTCTGCTGATTTCGGTTTAGAATTAAAGGACGTTACAATTGATCAGCTTGGTCGTGCAAGACAGGTTAAGGTTGACAAGGAAAATACAATCATCGTTGACGGTGCAGGTGACACAGAGATGATTAAGAGCAGAGTTAACCAGATCAGAACTCAGATTGAAAGCACAACATCAGATTTCGACCGTGAAAAGCTTATGGAGCGTCTTGCTAAGCTTTCAGGTGGTGTTGCAGTTATCAAGGTTGGTGCTGCTACTGAAATCGAAATGAAAGAGAAGAAGCTAAGAATTGAAGATGCTCTTGCTGCTACAAAGGCTGCTGTTGAAGAAGGTATAGTAGCAGGTGGTGGTACTGCTCTTATGAATGCAATTCCAGCTGTAAAGGCTGCTATTGCACAGGCTGAGGGTGACGAAAAGACAGGTATGACAATCGTTCTGAAAGCACTTGAAGAGCCAATCCGTCAGATTGCAGCAAATGCAGGTCTAGAGGGTTCTGTAATCGTTGAGAAGATTAAAGAGGCTGATAAGATTGGTTTCGGCTTCAATGCTCTTACAGAGGAATATGTAGATATGGTAGAAGCAGGTATTATCGATCCAACAAAGGTTACTCGTTCTGCATTACAGAACGCTGCTTCAGTTGCTTCAATGGTTCTTACAACAGAATCATTAGTAACAGATATCAAAGAGCCTGTAGCAGCTGCTCCAGCTCCTGATATGGGTGGAATGTACTAATTTATATCTTAAAAATTCAATAAATAAATTTAACCCCGTTTGTCAAAAGCAAACGGGGTTATGTTATCTTATATAGGCTTATAGCTTTCAGATATCTTTGTATTTGGGTAATAATATTGCAGAATTTCAATGTAGCTGTTTCCTTGCTCTGCCATTTTACAAGCACCAAATTGACTCATACCAATGTTTTCACCATATCCGTATGTGGTAAAGGTGTATTTGTTATTGCTTATTGTTACTTCAAATGTACTGCTTCTTAGTTCAAGTAAATCTGCAAGCTCTTTACCTGTAATTTTAGTATTACCCAGTGTTAAATTTAATACTGTTCCATAATCGTTTTTGTTTATATCAGATATATTTTTGTTTATGTCTGTATTTGGTTTATAATCTTTAAATTTTGTTTTTACAGCGTTGTTAAGCTCATCAGCTGAAAAATCTTTTTTTATTTTGTAATTATTTGCAACAGTATCAAAAGGAGAGGGAATACCTATAAGATAAGGAACATCTATACCATATATTTCTTTGTAGCTGTTTGTATTACCACTGGAAATTTTAAAGTATTTTGTCATACATAAATTATCGTCGTATAAAACAAAGGCGTTGCTTACTTGCTTTACAGAATCACTTATAATTTTATAGCTTTCGTCAAAGGTTTCTCCCCACTTTTCTTTAAGCTCTTCTTTGCTAACATAGGTTTCCCATATTTTGCTGTTACATTCAAAGTCGTACTCCTTTTTTTCTGCTCTGCTGTTGCTTCTAAGGTAAGAATAATATGTATGAATAGCAACAGCCTGTGCCTTTATAGCTTCATTAGGAATATCTGTTTCTATCTCTGTAGCTAATGCACCACAGCAAAAATCAAAATCACTTACAGCTATTATTTTTTTTGTTGCCTTATCGTATATTTTAAAAGTATAACTACTTGACTTGCTTTTATCATTAGATTTTTTTGTTGTATTGATTGTAGGCTTAGTTTTATTTATAATTTTGTCAGTTGTTTTTTCTTTATCAGTAGGAACTGCTGTATTGGTTTGAGTAACTTCGTTTTTGCTGTTGTCGTTGTTAATTATAAGAGAAATTAATGGTGTAGTAGCAATTAGTAGGGTTACAAGAATCACACTTATAATACAATTTTTCATAAAATTATCATTCCTTTTCTTAAAACAATGTAAATATAGTTTTTAGCTATTGACAACTTTCAACTATTAGAATAAAATAAAATGTACATTAGTTTACTATATATAAATATTTATTATGCTGTTTAAGGTATTATGATTTATATATTAGGAAATTTACAATTAAATATTTAAGAGGTGTTAAAATGAAAATTAAATTTTCGTGGATACCATTTATTCCCGTGGCTGTACTATCTGTTATATTAAGATTGTATCAGAAATTGTTTGTAGACAGTGGAATTGATACCGGATTTTTAAGTAGCGATATGATATGGCTTGTTTATGCCGGTATGGTAGGATTTTTATTTGTAGGATTACTTCTATTATCTGTTATTGACAGAAAAACCTCTGAACACTATACAATAAAAAAGAACTTTTTTGCAGGTCTTTTTGCTGTAGTTGCAGCCGCTATGATTATATTTGATGCAGGAATGAGTGCTGGTCAAATGCTATCAAAGGGGCTTCAGAGCTTATCACAGTTGCTTGATGTTTCTTTCTCAATTTTAGGTGGTGTTGCTATTTTGCTTATGGGTACATCATCTTTTTCAGGAAGAAATTTTGCTAAGAAAATGGGTGTGTTTTCTGTAGTAGCACCTATTTGGTGCTGTATTCAGCTTGTACTTACATTTATCGAATACACAAAACAATCTGTAAATGCCTTTGATATGACAAATCTTTTCTATATGGCATTTATGACATTAACTATATTCAACCTGTCTATGGCTTACCAAGGGGTTGATTGCAAAAACCCTGTAAAGGGAACTATAGTTTATGGTATGCCTGCATTTATAGTTACTATTGTATATGCAGTAGCCAACCTGTTTGACCAGTTGCAAGTAAACGGTACATACGATTTTATGGGTTCTTTAGATGTTATTGCTTTTGTAGCACTTGCACTTTATGTTCTGTTTATGATGATTGAGTTTACTACTAATGCAAAAAGTAAGGCAGATGAAGAGCAAATTCTAGAAATTCAAGAGGTTGTTGAGCAACCAACAGTAAGAACTAAAAACGAGGTTGAAGAAGAAAAGAATAAGCTTGAGAATGACCATATCGAAATCACTGATGTTGAAGAAACTGTAAACAAAGACCTTGATGGTGTTGATAACGTGATTGAAGCGATGGAAAAGGAAGATAAGAACCCAGAAAAATACGATCCACTTTCTCAAGAGTACTTTGACAGTCATCAAACCGATATATCCGACGAAGACAGCGAGCTTTCATTAAGTCTAAAAAATATTGATAGACTTATTAGCGAGATTAGCTCAGAGGAATAATTTATTAAAAATAAAAAGTGTCGAGAACCTTAGTGTTTTCGGCACTTTTTACACGTTTAGTATAATGCAAATCCCCAACTTGCTTTCAGCAATTTGCAAGGGTTATCTTGTCTTTAATTGGTTAGAATACGAATTGACAACATTTATAGTTGTGGTATAATAAAATTTATGCATTAAAGTCAAACAATGCTATTTGGGGTAGATTTTTATTTGTTTTTATTAAAAGTGGAGTGGTGGAATAATGAATGCATTGAAAAATGAAAATATTTTTAAGTTATTTATGAGATTTACAATTCCGTCGTTTGTTATTGTTTTAGTAAGTGGCTCTTACAGTATTGTAGACGGTATTTTCTTGGGTCAGGCATTGGGTACAGTGGGTAATGCCTCTAATTCATATATTTTTATTATATATGCAATGATAAATGCAGTTTCTTGTTTGGTTTCTCAAGGTACATCTCCGTTGATTTCATTGAAAATGGGAGCCGGAGAGAATAAAAAAGTTGAAAAGCTTTGGGGTACATCTATATGGCTCACACTTGTTACTTCTATAATAACAAGCTTGATTTTTATGTTCTCTTTAAAAGGCTTTTTTGGCATTATGAATATAGAAAGTCAGTATCATCCATACATATATGATTATTACAACTTGTTTTTATTATGTACACCGATATATTTTCTTGGTCATACTTTTTTGTATTGTATAAGGTCACAGGGCTTAATAAGTACGGTACTTAAAATAAATATAGTAGCCTTTGTAGTTAATCTTATAACAGGCTGTGTTTTTATTAAATTTTTAGATTGGGGCTTTGTAGGCTCTGCTTTGTCAACAATTCTTGCTAATTTATCTATATGTATTATCAGCTTTCTACATTTCAGAAAAACTATATTTAAAATAAAACTCAAAAATATACGTTTTGAAAAAAATGATTCTCTTAATATACTTTCTACTGGCTTGTCAGTGTTTATATCAAGATTTTGTTCCGTAGCGTTAATGATTTTATATAATTATATCTGTATGAAATATGCAGGCGAAACAGGTATCGCAAGTCTCTCAATTGTTTCTACTCTATATAGATATATTATAACTATTATAGATGCTCTGACAACAGGAGTTCAGCCAATTATAGGCTACAATTACGGTGCAAAGCAGTACGATCGAGTGAAAAAATCCCTTAAATATGCAATTATAGTAGGTACAGTTGTTTCTACATTGATTTTTGCAGTGGTTCAGCTGTTCTCAGTACAGATAATACAATTATTCAACTCAGAAGACTCACAGCTATGGGAGTTTGGAAGCAATGCTATCAGATCTGTTATGCTGGTGATATTTTTACAAGGTGTGGTTAGTATGGGAACATACTATTATCAATACATTGGCGAAAAGAAAAAATCTACTATTCTAGTTGTTATAAGACAAATAATACTTCAAGTGCCACTTTCAATAATTTTACCTATGTACTTGGGTAGTGACGGTTTGTGGACATCATTCTGGATTTCAGATTTAATTGTATTTGTGATTATTGCAGTTTGTCTAACCAAAAGTTTATTGCAGATAAACAACAAGCAGAAGCTTGTGGCAAAAGAAACACCTTCAACCTAATAAAACAGAGAATCTGTTTATCTTTTATGATGAATTTCTAATATAACAATTTGTAACTTGACTAATTTGCTGATTTGTGTTATTATTTATTAAATCAAAATCAAAAGCGTAGAAAAGGACAAGATTTATATTCTTAAGTTTTTTCAGAGAGCATCTGATATTTGCTGAAACAGATGTATTAACTGTTTATAAATTACCACCTTTGAGCTGCATTCCGAAATAAGGTTTGTCGGTGAACACCGTTATATGTGTCAAAGGGTATGCTATGCATACTGAATTTGGGTGGAACCACGGGTATAACCTCGTCCCATATTGTTGGGACGAGGTTTTTTATTTGTTTGCCCAGAATGGACAGTAACTCGGTGGTGAAAGTCCACTACAGGCTTGGCAGTAGGAACTGTTAGCTGAGGGCAAGTGCGTCCACCGTGAGGTGGAGTATGAAGTAAGCCTAAGGC
>JAXJUF010000003.1:0-64087 GCA_036309185.1 Acutalibacteraceae bacterium | reverse complement strand
GCCAGAAGAAATGTTTGAGAAAGAGTTAGACAAAATCTACGCTTCAATTAGCACAAACATCTAACAGCGTCAAGGTATCGGCTACGCCTCGCCTTACGGCGACCTTGACACCGTTAGAGGGCCGTGCTTGTTGGAAATTAAGCCGGCTTAGAAAAGCCGGGCTTTATTCTAAAAAGTGTTCAATTTGTTATTGCAATTTAATATAACAAAAAAATTTGTGATTTGGTATAATATTATTGTAGAAATGCATCTGTTTTAAAGGTCTGTAAACTATTAAAAAGATGTAGAAAGAGGGTTTAGTATGTACCAAGTAGGGAGTACCGTAATTTATAAAAATGATGGAGTGTGTAAGATTACAGAAATTATAGTTAGAACATTTAGAGAAAAAGAAATTGAATATTATGTACTAAATCCTGTACATAATCATAATGCAGAAATTTTAGTTCCTAAGAATAATTCTGATTTAGTAGGAAAAATGCGTAAGGTTTTAACGAAAGATGAAATTATACAGATAATTGAAGCAATGCCTAATGAAGAAGAAATATGGATATCAAATGAAACAGACAGAAAAGAAAAATACAGAGAGATTTTAACATCGGGTGACAGAAGTGAGCTTGTACGTTTGATAAAAACTCTGTATATTCACAAGCAAAATCAAAAGCAATGTGGAAGAAAGCTACATCTAGCTGATGAAAAAAATTTTACGTGATGCTGAAAAAATGTTATATGATGAATTTGCCTATGTGCTTGAAATTGAACCAGAGGATGTTTTGGGTTATATCACAGCAAAATTGGGTAATTAAATCAAAGGGTAGTACTGTTTTTAACTGATACTACCCTTTAACAATTTATTAATTGACATTTATTTGCGTATTATGTAAACTAATGTTATTATAACTAAGTAAAGAAAAGAAAGGAAGATTGAATATGAAAAGGTTTTTAGCTGTAATTTTTTCAGCTGTTGTTTTATCTGTAAGTGCGTTTGCTATTACAGGCTGTGGCTGTAGTAATAATGATACATCACAAGAGCCTGAAACAGAGATTGTAGGCGATTGGGGTGGAAGAAGTGACGATATAGAAGTGGAATTTAACGATGATGGCACCTGTATAATTGGTGGTGTAACTGGAACATATGAAATAGATGGAAATAATACGTTAACAGTTACACCTAACTCTGATGAAGAGTCTGAGTCTGAACCAATAGTGTTTGAGTATTACAATGGTAATAATACATCTGAAATGCAACAAAATCAATGGACTGTATCTGATAATAAGCTATATATAAATGGTCAGCAATATAATTCAACCGATAATTCTGCTTCCACAAATTCAGGAAGTAGCCTTGTAGATAACCAAAGTAGTGCTTCTAATAATTCGTCATCAAATAACAGTTCGTCAGCTGTTTCTTCAAATGGTGGTTCATCAGCCTCAACAAATTCATCGAGTTCTTCAAATTCATCAGGTTCATCAAACTCATCAAATTCGTCAAGCTCGTCCGATTCATCAAATTCCTCGAGTTCTTCAAGCTCTTCGGATTCATCAAGCTCATCGAGTTCATCGGACTCATCAAATAGCTCAAGCTCTTCGGTAGAAACTGAGGTTTTGCAGGACGGAGAGGAAACTGATGTTGTGAATATTGTAGAAAATCTAGATGATTTTTAATTAAAAAATCCGATTTACCTGATTGTTGGGTAAATCGGATTTTCTGTTTAATGTTACGTTTGAAAACAAATTATTTCTATTATAGAGCTTGTTCTTCCTTGGGCTTTGGTATATAGGTTATTTTAGCCTTCTCTACACGTTTTTCGGTTGTTGTTGTTACTGTAACACCTATTGTGTTTTTATATGTGAAGCTGTCGCCAACCTCAGGGATATCTCCAATGTTTTCCATTATCCAACCACCAACAGATACGGCATCGGTTTTTATGTAGCCTTCACGTAGCTCTAAAAGCTCAAGCAGAGAGGTTATAGACATATCACCACTTACAGTATAAGCAGTATCACTTATTTTGTTGTGCTCAGGTGTTTCAATTTCGTCCTCGTCCCATATTTCACCAACTATTTCTTCAAGTAGGTCCTCCATTGTTACTATACCTAAGGTTCCACCGTAATCGTCGGTAACTACTGCAATGTGTAGCTTTTGTTTTTTGAATTCAGCAAGCACAGAGGATAAAATTTTAGTTTTATATATGAAATATGCAGGCTTTATGAGCTTTTTTATATCGGGAGTTTTTTTGTTTATAAGCTCTTCTAGATAATCTCTGGTATGTAGAATACCTATTATATTGTCGATATCATCTTTATAAACAGGGATTCTTGAATAGCGTTCATCTATAATAAGTTTTTTAATTTTATCGGTAGAATCGTTTATTTCTATGGCTGTAACGTCAACTCTAGGGGTAAGAATTTCCTGTACTGTTTTTTCGTCAAATTCAAGTGCACTTTGTACAAGCTCTCGTTCCTGTTGTTCAAGAACACCCTCCTGCTGGCTGGTTCCTATAAGAACCTTAAGCTCGTCTTCTGTAACAGATGGTTTTACATTACCTTTGGTAAATATTTTCAATGCAAGTGATTTTATAAGAACGAAAAAGAAAACAAAAGGGGTTAGTACTGTCATAAAATTTAACAGAATTTTGGCAGTTGCAAGACAAAAGGCTTCTGGGTTTTCCTTTGCAATGCATTTAGGAAGAACTTCACCGAAAATAAGCACTAATATTGTTATAGCCACAGTGCTTATTGCGGCACCTGCATCTCCAAACAGTCTTATACATAGTACAGTAGCAACAGATGAACAGCCTATATTTACAATGTTATTTCCTATAAGTATAGAGGTGAGTGCTTTATCATATTTTTGAGTTACTTTAAGTGCGTTTTTGGCTTTTCTACTGCCTTTTTCAGCACTGTTTTTAAGTCTTATTACACTTACTGTTGAAAAGGCTGTTTCCATAGATGAAAAAACAGCAGATAAGAAAATACAGACAACTACAACTATTAACATTAGTATGTCAGATGTGTTCAATATAATTCACTCCATAAAATAAAAATATAACAAGATTGATTTTACCACATAAGTCTTATAAATTCTATATGCTTTAAAAAATTATATAAGATAATTTTTTATTGAATAAAATATCCCCTGAATAGTATAATTTTTTGACTTTGATTTAGAGTTGAATTATTTAATGTTGCAAATTGTACATAATAGTTGAGATAATTAAAATAAATTTTAAGTTTGATGGTTTGATATTTCTGTATTTTATGCTATAATAATTCTATATGTAAGTTAGAATGGAAGGATTATGTGATGACAGACTTACACACACACATTTTATATGGATTAGATGACGGTGCAGTTAGCCTTGAAATGTCTATTGAAATGCTAAAGATGGCGAAAAAAAATGGTACTAATAATATAACCTTTACACCACACTGTAATATACCAAATGGATATATTAACTATATAAATGATGTGATTGTGGGAAGATTTGAAAAACTGAAAAGGATTAGTAAGGAAAGAGAAATAGGAGTTAATCTTTATTTGGGTATGGAGGTTTACGCCAGTAACGATATTGACCGACTTATTATGGATGGTGCTGTTATAACATTGAATAACAGCAGATATATGCTGATTGAATTTCCATTTGATGCAAACCCAATGTGGGTAGGCTATATTTTGAATAAGGTTCAACGTTTAGGTGTAATCCCTCTGCTTGCACATCCTGAGAGATATCCATATGTACAGGATTTTCCGTTTATGGTATATGATTGGGTTAGTAGTGGATGTCTTATTCAGATTAACAGAGGAAGCATTGTAGGCAGATTTGGTGAAGCAGCCAGAGATATAGCTATTATGTTTATGAGAGATGATCTAGTTTCAGCAGTTGCCAGTGATGCACATAGACCAGATCATAGAACGCCTGTATTAAAAGATGCTTATGAGTGGGTAAGTAAGAATTTTAGTGAGCGTTATGCCAAAAAGATTTTCGTTGATAAACCACTTTCTATTTTGAAAAATAAGCCACCAGAACCTCCTAGAATAATTCAGTTTTAAAATCTCATTAAGTATAGAAGGAGTGCAACAGAAGATATGCTTAAGAAGCTTAAAATGATATTTATTGATTTTGTTGTAAGAATGTTAGGTTTGTTGCTGATATTTGGCTTGTTTGGCTTTTATTACTATAACAGAGTACTAAAGGTGAATGTTAACTATCCGGTAATAGAATTTAAAGAGAATTATAAAGAAACTATAAGTGTAAACAGTACAGACGAGGATCTGTTGAAATATGTAACAGCAATGGATATAGAGGATGGAGATATTTCAAAAAATGTAATAGTTGAACAAATGTCTAACCTTATTGACGGTAATAGAAGAGAGGTTGTTTACGCTGTATGTGATTCTGATAATCATGTAACTAAGATATCTAGAAAAATAACCTATAGCGATTATACTTCGCCTGTAATAGAGCCTATAGAGGAAGAACCTATTATAAACGAACGTAAATATACAGCTGTTCGTTCTTGCTTTAGAGCAACAGACGTTATAGATGGTGATATAAGTAATAAGATAAAGATATTATCAATTGATACCAGTAAGGGTACAGCAACAAGAGGTGTATTCCCAGTGGTGCTAACCGTTACAAATAGTTGTGGAGATGTTTCATATCTTGAATCAACTGTAACATTTGTGGGTGAAGAGGAGGATAATTAACGGATGAATAATACAGAAAATGTAGAAAATTTTGCAAGTAATAATTACTCATTTGACCTCTATAGCACAATAAAGGATGTATTAGTGCGTTGGCGTACTATATTATTGGTTGGTTTGTTAGTTTCTATGGCATTTTTTGTATATGCAACAGAAACATATACTCCACAATATGCTACATCATCTACAATGCTGGTTCAAAGCAGAAATGATGCTGATAATCCAACATCAAGCTTATCTGAAGCAAATAAGCTTGCAGTAGTATTAAAAACTGTTTTAGACAGTGAACAGCTTAAAAGTATGGTTGCAAAGTCTGTTGATGAAAATGTATTTCCAGGAAATCTATCCTGTGCAATTGTAGAGGAGACAAACATTATTACATTTACAGTAACATCTGATTCACCGTTAAAGTCGTACATACTGATTGAAAAGGTTTTGGAGTGTTATCCTACCTTTACAGATGCTGTAGCCTCAAGTGTAGTGCTTCAAACATTAGAGCCACCTGTTGTTCCAACAGCACCTATAAATGGTTCAAATGCTTCGTTTCTTATGGTAGCAGGCTTTGTAGCAGGTTCATTGTTGACAACAGCACTATTTACAGCGTTATCTTATTTTAAGGATACGATAAAGAAAGAAGAAGATATAGAAAGAAAGCTTAATATAAAAAGAATTGCGTCTGTTCCAAGACAGAAGAAAAAGATGACAATTAAGGAAAAGATGAAGGGTGTAAAGAAGTCCTTGTCATTGGCTAATCCGGTTATTGGCTTTGAATTTAGAGAGTCGTTTAAAAAGATAAGAAGACTAATTACCAGTGACAGTAAGAGTCATCATCATAAGCTATTTACAATAACCAGTTCACTTGAAAATGAAGGAAAGACTACTGTTGCAGTTAATATTGCAATCTCCTTAGCTAAGCTTAATTGTAAGGTGTTGTTGCTAGATGCTGACCTTAGAAAGCCTGCTGTAATAAAATTCCTTGATAAAAAACTTGAGGATGGTACAAATCTAACAGACTACTTAACAGGAGAAGCAGAGCTTTCTGATGTAACTCATTACGATGAGGTTCTTAATATGTACATAATCGGATGTAATAAGGGTACAGGAAAGGCTAATACTCTTGTAACATCAGAAAAAATGAAACAGCTTTTAGCGATATTGAAAGAGGAGTATGATTATGTCATTATAGATACAGCACCGTTGGGATTTGCATCAGACGCCGAGGATATTATGCTGGCTGGAGATACTACTATACTTGTAGTAAGAAGAGATATTGCAACTGCACTAACAATTAATGATACAATTGAGATAATTACAAATACAGGAACAAAAATATTAGGGTGTGTGTATAACGATGCTGAGATAAAATCCCTTGTAGGAGGCAAATATGCGTATAACAGATATGGTTATGGCTATGGCTATGGCTATGGTGGTTATCGTGGTTATGGCGGTTATGGGAAATACCACAAAAACGCAGAGCAAGGGGGTACAACCAGTGAATAGAAACTATGAGGCAGTAAAAGGAGGAACAAATCAGTCAATGGGCGATATGCTTATGCAATTGCTCGAGGGTATAAAAAAGTATTGGAATTTTATACCTATATTTGCCTGTATAGCTTGTTGTGCGTTAGTAATATATACATATAAAGGCTATTCTCCTATGTATAGTGCAACTGCAACCTTTACCATTTCTCCAAGTGGTAACACTATATCCTCTTATAGTACGGTAAGTCCTGCACAATTGGAGAAAACCTTTCCTTATATTATAACAAGTGCACCATTGAGAACAGCTGTAGTAGAGGATCTAGATCTTGGATATATGCCAGGTACAGTTTCAGCAATGGCATTGCACGATACAAATTTATTTACAATAACAGCTACTGCAAATGATTATCAGATAGCGTATAGGCTTTTAAAATCAGTAATAAATAATTATCCGGATGTAGCTGAGTATATTGTTGGCGATACAGAAATGGTTCTGGTTATTCCTCCATCAGCAACCTCAAAGCCTGTAAATGATGTGAATTATAGATTAAGAGCTATATTAGGAGCAGCAATAGGTATAGTACTTTCTTTAGCATTGATAATGCTACTTGAAATGTTCAATGTAACAATAAAAAAGCCTGATGATATTGAAATGCTTTTGAATAGCGAAAGATTAGGTTCAGTTATAAGGGTAATAAATAAAAAGAGTAGTAATGTTACAAATATTGTTTCAATAGAGGGTAAGAATGTTGATCCACGATATAAAGAGGCTATTTATTCTATCCGAAATCTATTAATGAAAAAATGTGAGGCTAAATCAATAAATTCTTTTATGATTACAAGTACAGGTGCGGGTGAAGGAAAGACAACAATTTCATCTAACCTGGCAATTGCATTTAGAAAAAAACAGCTTAAAACAGTAATTATAGACTGTGACCTAAGAAATCCTTCAGTAAGAAAACAAATGAATATTCCTTTTGAGGAGGATTCTTTGGGTATTGTAGATGTAATAACAGGTAAATGTAATCTTGAAGATGCTTTAGTCAGACTTAAAAAGAGTGGTTTATATGTTCTTCCTGGAACAATACCTGTAGGAAATGCATCAGAGCTTATTGCCAGCAAGCAAATGGCAGATTTGATAGAGGCTCTGAAAGAGATGTTTGATTATGTTATTGTAGATGCCCCTCCTGTAGGTGTTGTTGATGATGCACTAGAATTAAAGGATACAGTTGGTGGTGTGTTATTTGTAGTAAGACAGGATTATATTAAGGTTAGTAAAATAATCGAGTCAATAAGTAGCTTTGGTGCAAGTAAAATAACTATACTTGGATGTATATATAATATGGCATCAGGTTTATTTGGTACTAAAGGTTACGGAAGATATGGCTATGGTAACTACGGTTATGGTAAATATGGCTATGGCTACGGTAAATATGGAAGATACGGTAAATATGGTAAGTATGGTTACGGAAGATATGGTAAATACGGCAGATACGGCTATGGTCATGGCTACGGCTATGGCTACGGCTATGGTTATGGCTATGGTTACGGTTATGGTTACGGTGATTATCCTGAAGAAGAAGAGGAGAATGCTGAGCTAGAAGCAGATGATAATGGCAATGTTTTAGTTTTAGAGCAGGATAAAACCGAAAACGATAGTGGTAACGAAAAAGATAAGTAAATAATGAGAATAAATATCGGAAAAAGGCGATAGTTAAGTTAAAATTTCCGATAATACTCCGAAGGAGGTTAGTATGAGAAGAATTCTAAATACTGCACTTACAACACTGTCGATTATTTGTGCTTTTGTAACAATAGGATTAATTATTTTTGCCGATGCTATACTTAAAGATAATAATGTATATACGCTTATTACAACAACGACAGAATCAATTACGATGTTTTTTGAAACAGATCCTCTTGTTTTAGATGGAACAAATTTGAGTCTTATGCAAGGTGTAACGGCTACCTCTGAAAGTGGTGATGATGTTACATCCCTTGTTGATGCAATGGTTGTAAACGACAACAATAAAAAGGTAGTTATGTATAGTGTTAACGACTCAAGATATAATCTGGAAACATTTAAAAGAGGTTTGGAATTAAGAAATTATAAAGGTCCGTCAATCAAAATAAGGGATTTGGCTGAAAATTCAAATTACACCTGTGATATAAATGAAATAGAAGATTATATTTTTACTATGATGGACGCAGGCTATATTACAGCTGATGATGGCTATGGAAATGATATATCTCCAAATGTATATATATCTCCAGATGTTAATATCACAGAACCTGGTAAGCAAAAAATTAAATTACTTGTTAAAAATTCCTTTGCTGATTTTGCAGAAAAGGAAATAACAATTAAAATTACTGGTGAGCTTGCAAGAGATGAAATAATAGTTGCTACTGAAACAGTGACAGTAAAAAGAGAGAATACATATTCATCTAATAGAGAGAGCTCAACTGCCGTAAGTGTTGAAGAAAGTACCTTTAATACTTCGATAGATGCACAGCTAATAGGTAATCAGGCAACTGAAGGTGCTACACAGGCTACATCATCTATTTCAGGTGTATTAAGACCAACAAATCCTCAAATACCTATGTTCCCTGTAAGGCCACTTATTCCTGTAGAACCAATAAAGCCAATAAGACCGATAGTACCAATAGTACCAACGGAACCAACAGCACCAACAGCACCAACTGTGCCAACTGTGCCAACTGCTCCAACAGAAGAAGTTCCAACAGGAGAGGCTCCAACAGAGGAAAAACCAACGGAGGAAAAACCAACAGAGGAAGTTCCAACAGAGGAAATCCCAACAGAGGAGATACCAACAGAGGAGATACCAACAGAGGAAATCCCAACAGAGTTACCTTCTGAGCTTGCAACAGCTGTTATTCATTTTGCAGATGATAATGAGCGTGAGCCTATAACAGTAAATGTGGGGGATACCTTTACATATGATGTTTATTTGAAGCTTAGTGATCCTAAGGTGCAGAGCTTTGCACTGTGGACATACTTTAACCAGCCAGTAGGAACTAAGCAAACAGCCAACCAAGCAGGCAGTGTAACTGTAGCTAAGGAAAATCAGGTTCTAAAAATAACAGATGATGGTTACACACCATATTATGCACCTTTCAGAGAGGATTACGATTTAATGAAGTCTGATAGCTACCTAATTGGTTTTGCTACAGGAGCATTGAATGAGAACGGTGAATATATGATGATTGAGACCGAGAATGGTGAGTTTACTAAGCAGGGTGGATGTATGATTTCTACTGTTACATTTAAGGTAGAAAAACCAGGTGAGGTAGAGATATTTACAAGAATTGATGACGCAGTAATCGATCTTGAAGATAGCGAAAATCGTGCAGAGTATGTTGCTATTTATAACCAAGAGGTACTCGACGATACATCTACTGAGACACCTACTATTCCTGAAGAAGAGCCTAGTGAAGACGCAACTGCTATTATCCATTTTGTAGATGATAACAAGCGTGAACCTATAACAGCAAAGATTGGTGATACATTTACATATGACATTCGACTAAAGCTTACTGCTCCTGAAATTCAGTCATATGCAACATGGACATACTTTAACCAGCCTGTAGGCACAAAAAAAGCTGATAATCAGATAGGAAATATTGAAATACCTAGAGAAAATCAAGTGCTTAAAGTAGTTAAGGATGGTTACACACCATATTATTCTCCTTTTGATCCAAAGTATGATTTCAGAAGATTCTCAAATTATTTAATTGCTTTTGGAACAGGCTTAAAGGATGAAAGTGGAAAATACCAAATGTTGAAAACAGATAATGGTTCATTCACACAAGAGGGTGGATGTCTTGTTTCGACAATTACCTTTACTGTACAAAGACCAGGTGAGGTAGAAGTATTTACAAGACTTAATAATGCAGTGGTAGATTATAGCACTGGACAAAAGGCTGAATATGTAGCTGTTTATAATAGTATTGAAAACTTAGACGATAATAGAAATCAAGATATTACATTAGAAGCTCTTACACAAATGAAGGAAGCGATGTTAAGGTCTAAACCTATGAAAAAGAATGAATTTGTTAAAAAGGGCTATGATGTAGATAATGATGGCAAATATACTTTGGCTGATATTATTATGATTAACAGAGATGTGTTAAAAACAAAGGCTTCTTGAAACGAAATAATTTTATAATTAAAAACAATCACAGCTTATGCTTATGATTGAGAAATTAGCAAAAGTCCGGCAATGTCCGGACTTTTGCTGTATGTGTGGAGATTATAGATAAAAATAAACCATGCATAAAAATATTCCTGTTTCATATATATTTAATATAATGTCAGGAGGGTGAAGCAGGTGAAATTCTTTGTTTTTACTAAGCAGAAGCTTTTGATAATGGCTGGTGTTGTTCTTGTTTGTTTGCTTGGGGTGTGTATATCTACAAGTAGCTATAACAAGGTTATAACAGCATCTACCACTGAGCGAAAAATCCCTATATACTGTGTTGAAGAGGATGAAAAAAAGGTAAGTATTTCGTTTGACGCTGCTTGGGGTAACGAACAAACAGAAACGCTGTTGAATATATTGGACGATAAAAATGTAAAGGCGACCTTCTTTTTAGTTGGTGAATGGGTAGATAAATACTCGGACTCAGTAAAAGAAATAGCTAAAAGAGGGCATGATGTAGAAAATCATTCAGATACTCACGCACATTTGCCCGAATTATCAGATGATGGTATAAAAAAAGAGCTTGTTGACTGCAACAATAAAATAAAGGAGCTTACAGGAAAAAGCCCAACATTGTTTAGACCACCATACGGTGATTATAATAATAATGTAGTTAAGGTTACAAATGATATAAATATGTATTGTGTTCAGTGGGACATCGACAGCCTTGACTGGAAAGACCCGACACCGCAGCAGATGGTGGACAGAATTAAAAACAACCTGAAAAACGGCAGTATTATTCTTATGCATAATGGTGCAAAAAATACTCCTGAGGCTTTACCGATGATTATTGATACAATAAAAGCAGAGGGCTATGAGCTTGTGCCGATTTCACAGCTTATACCAAAGGGAGAGTATTATACCGACCACGAGGGCAGAATGCACCTTTCAGAATCCGACTAGCAAAAAAGAGATATGAGAGAATGTTGCTTTCTCTCATATCTCTTTTGTTCGTTTATCAAATTGGAATTTATCTGTTATTCAAAACTATTCTTCTGAAAGAATTCATGAATCAATTCACATGGAATCATCGCTCCATATTTAAATCTATTCATAAAATCTGTACCACCGCCGATATTTATACCAACAATTCTCATTTCCTCATTGAGCACTGCACTTCCACTACTTCCAGGAGCGATATAAGCATTATGAGTAAAGGTATTTACAGGACATAGTTCATCATTGCTTTCAAACAAATAATAATCTTTTGACGTAATAAGACCAAATGAATAGACAAAACGCTCTCCTTCTGGATTGCTGATAACCGCAATTTTTTCATTGGTGTTTGGATTATCTTCGCTTACAGAAAGTACATTCAATGGTTCCTTTGATTTAAAAGAAATCACCGCTAAGTCATATTCTTCATCAATAAAAACTATTGTGGCTTTTTCAAATTGTTCATAATACATTTCACTGGAAACATATGATTCACTGCTTTTTTTGTACTCCGAATATGTAGGTACCCCATATGGTATTATAATATATTCCGTGTTTTGAAAATCTTTCACCACATGATATGCTGTTAATGCATAATAAGTATCTCCGTCTGCCCTAAAAATAACTCCACTCGCACCAACACCCCAAGAAACACTCGTAATGTTTTCTGTTATCTTTTTCTCTTGTTTTACAATCGCAATATTGCTTTCTAAAATATCATTCATAATCTTTTTATCGAAATCACCAGAATATCGTGTTTTACATTGATGTTCGTATACGCTTGGATATATAAACGCACATATGCATACGAACACAAATATTAAGGTAACAACAATTATTTTATTTTTATTATTCTTATTATCCATATTTTCCTCGTCAAATTCTCATTTATACAACAGTTCGACATATTGGAATTTATTAAACCACGTCAATCCAATATCTCTGTTGTGTTTTTCCGTTATCATCTACGAGTTCATTCTCTAAAACCCCACCGTTTTTGATAATACTCTTTGCTGAACCTACATTTGTTTTATAACAAACCATCAACACTCTGTTAATCCCTAATTTCTTACATTCAATTAAAGATAAACGAATCATTTCAGTAGCATAGCCTTTTCTTCTTTCACTTGGTCTAACACCATCTCCAATATGTCCACCAAATTGTAACAAGTGATTATTTAAGCGATGTCTGATATTCACAGCACCCAGTAAAATATCGCTTTCAACATCCAACAAAAAATAAACAGAGTCGGGTACTTTTCCCTCTTCAGGCTCGTTGATTTCTAAATTTTCTAAATAATAATCAAAATCATGATAATCGTTCTTGAAGATTGCCCACGGAGAATGATTGCCTTGATTTACTTCATGGTCTAATTTCCATTCATCAATCATCTCAGATAATTGAGTATAGTATTCTTTTGATAATTTAATCAATCTAACATTCATTTTTCTCACCTGCAAATTCAAGCTTGTCGGTTAAATTATACTACATTTATCCTATAAAATAAAGTATTTAATTTAACCTCTATACGTTTATGTCTAATAGTGACAGCCTAGATTGGAAAGACCCTACACCACAGCAGATGGTAGAACGAATAAAAAATAATCTTAAAAACGGTAGTATTATTCTTATGCATAATGGTGCAAAAAATACTCCCGAGGCTTTACCAATGATTATTGATGCAATAAAGGCAGAGGGATATGAGCTTGTGCCAATTTCTCAGCTTATACCAAAGGGAGAGTATTATACCGATCACGAGGGAAGAATGCATCTTTCTGAAGCTACAACACAAAAAACGTCTGAAAAGTCAACAGCTAAATCATCAGAAAAAGGCACAGCAAAGACTATAAACTAATAGCAATGAAATAACACCCACAATCAATAGGCTAAATAGCTTTTGGTTGTGGGTGTTTTAGTGATTAATAAATATATGGTTTTAATAGCTTGTATTTACCGATTATAGGTAATTCTCTTGCAGCTCCCTTTACAGCGTTTGCTATTCCTATTGAAATTAATAATAGTACAGCAAGGTTTATAACTACAGTTATGATTACTGTAAGTACTGTTCCAAGCATATCATTAAAAACTGAGTTGCACATTGCACCTAAAATGATATTGAAAAATTCTAAAATGATAAAAGTAAGAAACATTGTTAAGCCTTGAATACCATGATAGCGTAGGTAACCACTACAAGGCTTTATAATCATAGGAATAAAGAAAAGAAATGGTATGTAGCTTACCATAGCTAAATTGCAATTTTCATCTATATCATCTTGCTTTAAAAGAGAATTTTCATTTTTTGTATCAAAGAAAAATTTACTTAGTAGCCTGTAAAGCTCACCGTCAGTAGAACCTTTTTCAGAATCTGGAGTTTCTTCTGAATTAATAGCAGGCTTTATGTTTTTATTCTCTTCATTGTTGGTCTTAGACTCTGCTTTTTCGTTTTCTTTTGGTTTAGTCTCAGTCTTTGTGTTTTGGTCCTCTTTATTATTTATAGTTTCCTTAGCTTGCTTTACTTTGGTATCAGAATTTTCATTAACAGGATTTTGAGTGATATCCTTATCTTCCTTTTTTACGACTGTGTTTTCTGATTTGATTTCGTTGTTAGTTTTATTATCAGTAGATAATTCTTTGCCTTTATCAGTATTATTTTTAGAAGTGCTTTTATACTCCTTTACAGCTTCATCTTTAAATTCTATTTTTGCAGCTTCTTTAGCAATAGTTGCCTTATCTAGCTTTTTAAAGGATTTTGTCTTAGCGTTTTCCTCTTTGTTTTTTGAAATCAGCTTTTCTGTTAGCTCTTCTACTGAAAAATCTGTATTTGTATTGTTGTTTACATAAAAATTATCTTGAGTTACAGACGAACCACAAATAGCACAGAAGGTGCAGTTATCATCGTTACTGAAACCACAGTTAGGACATTTTGTCATAAAAATACCTCCCAAAATATAGGTTGCATCTAAAAACAAATGGTTTGTTTTCAAACACCTACAATAACTCACATTAAAGTTTATGTTTTAATTATAGTAAATATTTTTATAAAAGTAAATTGACTAAAGATAAAATTTTAATAACCATAGAATACAATTTTAGTTTATTAGTTACTTTGCTCTTTTAGATTTTATAAAGTTAAATATTATAGCGTTCTTATTTTATTTATTTACTTGAAGAAAAATCATCAATGTGTTAAACTGTGTTTTAGGAAATTTATTTATAAATTTTTTGATTTTTCAGACTAGAACGTATCTGAAAAATCAAAAAACAAAAAAGGAGAGATGACATCTGTGATAAAACAGGAAAACAAGCTTATAAAACAAATTGTTGTTGTTTTGCTTGTGGCAACAACGCTTTTGTTCACTTTTGCATCCTGCAAAAATGATACTGTGCAGACATTAGATGTAAAAGGTGAAGAGGACTTAAAGAAAGCAAATATAGGAGTACAGCTTGGTACAACAGGCGACCTTTATGCCTCTGATTATGAGAAAGATGGTGCTACCGTTGTAAAGTACAACAAGGGTACAGACGCTGTACAGGCTTTGAAAAAAGGCAAGGTTGATTGTGTTGTAATTGACGAGCAGCCAGCAAAGGCTTTTGTAAAGAAAAATTCAGATCTATCTATTTTAGAAAATCCCTTAACAGAAGAGGAGTATGCTATTTGTGTAGCTAAAGAGAACACTGAGCTTTTGGCACAGGTTAACGATATGCTTGCAAAGCTTGAAAATGATGGTACTCTGGATAAAATTATCGGAAATTACATAGGCGATGAAACAAAGGGTACATATCAATATACATCTCCACAGGGTACAAGTCGTAGCAACGGTACCTTGGTAGTAGCTACAAATGCTGCTTTTGAACCATACGAGTATGTAGAAAGTGGTAAAATTGTAGGTATTGATATTGATATTGCACAGGCAATTGCAGACGGACTTGGAATGGAGCTTAAAATAGAGGAAATGGAGTTTGACTCTATTATTTCAGCAGTTTCATCTGGTAAGGCACAGCTTGGCGTTTCTGGTATGACAGTAACAGAGGAGCGATTGCAGAATATAAACTTTACAACACCTTATACAACAGCAAAGCAGGTTATTATTGTACGCAATGGTACATCAGATAGTACAGCCTTAGTAAGTGTTGAAAAGTTTAAAAATGATTTTATTGTTGAGAACAGATGGCAGTATATTGCAAAGGGCTTAGTTACAACTCTGCAAATATCTCTATTTGCATCTATTATTGGTATAATTCTTGGATTTTTGATTGCAGTAGCACGAGTTTCTTGTGATAAAACGGGTAAATTTAAGCTGTTGAATCTGCTGTTAAGAGGATACCTTACAATTATTAGAGGTACTCCTGCAATGATTCAGCTATTGATTATCTATTATGTAATTTTTGCAACAAGTGCTGTTGATAAGGTTTTAGTTGCTATAATTGCATTTGGTTTAAATTCATCTGCATATATTGCTGAAATAGTGCGTTCAGGTATTATGTCTATTGACGAGGGACAATTTGAAGCAGGTAGAAGTCTGGGCTTTAGCTATAGTCAGACTATGACAAACTTTATATTGCCACAGGCTATTAAAAATGTATTGCCAGCACTTGGTAATGAATTTATTGTACTTATAAAGGAAACATCAATTTCAGGCTATATCGGTATTATGGATTTAACCCGTGGAGGCGACCTGATAAGAAGCCGAACATACGATGCATTCCTACCACTTATTGCAGTAGCACTTGTATATCTTGTTATTGTAGTAGTGCTAACTTCTTTGCTTAGCAAGCTGGAAAAGAGGCTGAAAAATGATGGAAAATAAATTTGACTCTATTATTCACGTGGAAAATCTTAAAAAAACCTTTGGTGAAACAGAGGTTCTAAAGGGAATTACAACAGATATTAACAAGGGTGAGGTTCTGGTAATATTAGGACCATCAGGCTGTGGTAAATCAACCTTTTTGCGTTGTCTTAACCTGCTTGAAATACCTACAGAGGGTAATGTATACCTTGATGGTGTAGACATTACCGACAAAAAGGTTGATATAAATAAGGAACGCCAAAAGGTTATGATGGTGTTTCAGCATTTTAATCTTTTCCCTAATAAAACTATACTTCAAAACCTTACAGTTGCACCTATAAAGCTAAAGAAGCTTTCTGTTGAAGAGGCTAACGAAAAGGCTATGAAGCTTTTAGAAAGAGTAGGCTTAACTGAAAAGGCGAATGCTTACCCAAGTCAGCTTTCTGGTGGACAGAAACAGCGTGTGGCTATTTGTAGAGCCTTATGTATGGAGCCTGAAATAATTTTATTTGACGAGCCAACCTCTGCACTTGACCCAGAAATGGTTGGCGAGGTGCTTGAGGTTATGAAGGAGCTTGCAGAATCAGGTATGACAATGGTTTGTGTTACACACGAAATGGGATTTGCAAAAGAGGTTGCATCAAGAATTATATTTATAGATGATGGTGTTATTGCAGAGGACGATACACCTGAAAATATATTTAATAATCCTAAAAATCAAAGACTTAAAGAATTTTTATCTAAAATTCTTTAAGATAGGAATTTTAGTTTAACAAATTTTGTGATGATTTATTCAGATGTTTGTAACTCTAGCTTTATGATATCTGAGATAATTATTACAGCTGTAACAATTGAATTAATCATCAGTATAAACTATAGAAATGGGCATTATATTATAATATAAGATATGATTATAATATAAAATTACAGCCAATAACAACTTTGGAATGGAGTTGTTATTGGCTGTTTTTGTAATTATGATTGCAAAATTGTAAAATAAAATAATGGGAATATTTACATTTAGTTCACATATTATTCTTATTTTAGGATTAAAATAGCACCTATTCAATTACGAATAGTGAGGTGTTTAATTATGAAGAAATATATTTTTAAGAAAACAGCAGGAATAATGATTGTAGCAAGTATGCTTTGTGCAATGTTTGTAACAGGCTGTGGTCAGGCAGATAGTAATGTAGATGATAAAGAAACTGCAACACAGGCTGTAACAGATACTATAACAGAGGCAAAGGAGCCTGTAATAGTTAAGGCAGGAGCATATGACTATATTAGTGATATTAAAGTTTTTGACTTTGGCATTACAGTTGAGGGTACAAACAGCAATTACGAATGTCTTGCCACAAGCAGTGTTGCTAAATCAGATAACGCAACAATAATTGATGAACAAGTAAAGGATATTATTTCTATTAGTATGCAATATAAAAATTATGAACTGCTTGATAATAGTGATGTTGGATATTCAGAGGTGAATCTTAACGAAACAGTAAAGGTAAGTATCCCTTATGAAGAAGGTATGTATATTCTTACTGACGAAAATGGTGTTGCTTATGATATTGATGCTGAATATATAGATGGTAAGTATGTGTTTGAAACAGATACTCTTGGTGAATTTATAATCAGCACAACATCAACAGGCAGAACAGCACCAACAAAAATTGAAAATGTAGAGCTTGCACAGCAAACTATTACAGATGAGAGCACAGGTGTGCAGGTATCTGGTATGCTACCAGTTGATGCAAAAATGCATATTGGGTTAAATTGTATTGATGATTCAATAATGTCTGACCGTTACGATTTCCCATATCTTTTTGAAAATGATTATCCAAAAGCTACAAATGTAAGTGATTATTATTTTAATTACACTTCTCAGGTAGAAGAGATTCCTATAGCAAGTCTGATAGATCACGAGGGCTGGGCAGAGGAAGAGGTTACAATGGGTGGTAAACTAAATTGTTATATAACCTTTGTAAAGGATTTTGAGATTCTTGATTTTGAGTCTGATTTAACAGTTACATTGCCTTTTGATTATCATAACGCTTTGGCTATTAGCCAAGTTTTTGAAAACCCTGGTAAGGCTAAGGTTGTTCAGTATGATTACGATAAAAAGGAATTTATTACACAAGAGGTTATTCCAGCAGAGAATACAGAACAGGGTAAATTCCAGTTTAAAACAAAAACGCCTGGTACATTCCTTTTAGGTGGCGAAGTAAATATAGATGGTGAGATAGACTATTACATAGAACAATCAAAGTATGAGGCAGAGGAGAATTGATTATGAATAATAAATTTTTAAACAAAACAACAGGAATAATAATTATAGCAAGTATGCTTTGTACAGCGTTTACAGTTGGTTGTACTAAAACTGATAGTAATGCAGATGATAAAGAAACTGCAACACAGGCTGTAACTGAAACTGCAACTGAGAAAGCAACTGAAGCTACAACTGAAATTACAACCGAGACTACTGTAAGCACAGAGTCAAAAGATGGTGTTCTAACAATTAAGGCAAAGCCAAATACTAATAGCTTTGATTTTGGCTTTGATTACGGTATTACAGTTGAGGGTACAGACACTGATTATAAATTCTTGAAAACAATCAATATCAAGGATTCAGAAAAAGAGTACGAAATAACAGACCCATCTATAAAAGAAATTTTTGATATCTCTATGCAATATAAAATACACAGAGATAATTTAAGTGTTGAGGATGTATTTATAACTGAACTAAAAGAAACAGTAAAGGTAAGTATACCTTATGATACAGAAGGACTATATGTTGTTGCATCTAAAAATGGTGTTGCGTATGATGTTAACGCAGAGTATATAGATGGTAAGTATGTATTTGAAACCGATACGCTTGGTGGCTTTATATTTAGAGCAGAGCCAATAGGTAGAACAGAGCCTGTAAAAACTGAAAATGTAGAGCTTGCTCAGCAGACAATAACTGATGAACGTACAGGTATACAGGTATCGGGTATGCTACCAGTTGATGCGAAAATGGATGTTTCAGTAGATTTGGTTTATGAATCAGAATTTTTCTATAAAATGGATGCAGGTGAATATACCTTTGAGGGGGATTATCCAAAGGCAACAAATGTAGCTGATTGTTATATTAAATATACCGAAGAGAAAAATATAGATGATATTAAAGAAATAATTACAGAGGAGGGTTGGTCAGAGTTTGAGGATTTTGCAGGTGATAAGATACAGTTATATATAAACTTTGTAAAGGATTTTGAAATTCTTGATTTTGAGTCTGATTTAACTGTTACATTGCCTTTAGATTATCGTCAGAATTTGATTACTGGTAAACTTACAGGTGAGACTATAGCTGTAAAGTATGATTATGATAAAAAAGGCTTTGTTAACCTTGAGGTTCTTCCTGATAAAGAGGATGATGGTAAATTTGAATTTAAAACTAACACACCAGGTAATTTCTTCTTTGGTGATACATCAAGCATAAATCGTTTTATGAGGTTTTACGAGCGTGAGATTTTATCAGAGTAATTAATGGAAATAACAATTAAAAACGAGGTGTTATTAAAGCGATGAAAAACATATTCAAAAAAGCAGTAGGTACTTTACTAGCAATAGGTATGATTTTTACAATGTCATCTGCTTATGTTTACGCTGATGAAGAGTATTATGAAGAAAATGAAAAGTTTTTTATTGATGACTCTCAAAGCTCAAACTATGGCATAACAGCAACAGTTGAGAATAAAGATCTTAGATATATTGAGTCATCAAAGGTGTCTGAAAGTGAAGGCTTTGTGGGATTTACAAGTGATTCTGTATCTGAGATATACGATTTGAAAATGGTTTATTCAACAGGTAAAGATGAACAGGGAGAAGATATACTTGCTACTACAACTGAAAGTGAAATTTGTGGCGAAATGGTAATTGAACTTCCATGTGAGAATACCGATTTAAATGTTATACTTGTAACACCTGATGGATCATATCAAATTGATGCAGAAGCTGATTCTGAAGCAGGTAGTCTTATTTTTGGTATAAGTAGATTAGGTAAAATTATACTAACAAGTGACCATATGTATTACTATGATGAATTAGAGCGAGAGGGTGGAATTAAATTTTCAGATCAGACTGTAGTTGATGAAAAGACAAAAATGCAGGTCTCAGGAAAGATTCCAGAAGGCTCTACAATGTACGCAACATTACAGAATGTGAATTTATTTGATTTAAAAGAAGAGGATAGAACATCAAAGCAAATTATAGATGATTTCAAGCATCCTCTTGTGAGTGATGTTTACACAATAGATAGCTCTACCCAAACAACACCTTACAATATGGATTGGATGAAATCTGATCCTGCTGCAAGTGGCTTGCTTTATGTGAATGTTGCATTTGAAAAAAGATTAGAGTTTATAGATGTTGATACACCAATTACTGTAACAATTCCTTTTGATTACAGAGAATTTTTGAAGTACTCACAAACAGGCACTGATCCTGAGGTTTATCAGCTTAACCATAGAACAGGTAATATGGTTCCTGTTGAGGTTCTACCTGCTGAAAACGGAACCTTACAGTTTAAAGCAAATTCTACAGGCTCTTTCTTTGTTGGTAATAAGGCTATGATAGAAGATTTTGTTAAAGTTTATGGCTATGAGTATGAGGATTTCAACACAAGTGATACTGTAGTACAGTCAACAACAGCATCAGACTTAACAGCAGAAACACCTAGTATGAATACTGTATTAGTAGTAATCTTAATATCTACAAATGCTCTATGGTTTGCATTGGTTGTAGTATTGATTGTGAAGAATAAAAAGAAAAATTCAGCTATAAAGGCTGAAAGTTCAAAATCATAAGAAGATAAGTAAGTAGGATAAGCAGACGGATTTGTCTGCTTATTTTATTTAAATTCTTTACATTTAGCTTATTGTTATAAATTTATATATGTGGTATAATTTTCAGCGTAATCATTTTATTGGAGAGTGTAATGTGAGAAAGAATATTTTTAAAACTACAGCTTTATTTTTATCACTAGGTATGTGTGCTGTGTCGGGAGGCTGTGCAGACACTGCCTGTGTAGTTGCTGATATGGTTTGGGGTAACGATGATAAATATAGTGATATACAAACAATAAAAGCTAATACTGTATATGAAGAAATAACCTTAGATTACGGCTATAATTCGCTTGAAACCGATGTTCAAAAACATCTTTATAAGGAGATTGAGAGTGTTGTAAATGCTGTAAGTGATGAAACCGAAGAAGAGCTTTATTCTATGAAAGAAATAGAGCTTAAAGATGTAGAGCTTTCAGAGGGTACTATAAGAGTAGTAATAGAAGCATTTAACTGCGACCACCCTGAAGTGTTCTGGGTGTCTAATACCTTTGGCTATTATGCTAACAATAGGGGGACAATGGTTTATCTGTATTCAGAGTTTAGTGGTAGTGAGATTAACTCAATGCAGGTTGAGCTTAACAATAAAGTTGAAGAGATGCTTTCAGATATGCCTAAGGGCTTATCTGAATACGAAAGAGAAAAATTCATTCACAACAAATTGATAGAGAATTGTGTGTATGACGAAGAGGTAGATTCTTCACAGGGTATGCGATCAGACTTTACTATGTATGGTGCATTAGTTGAAAATTCAGCTGTTTGTGAGGGCTATACAAAAACAATGCAATACCTGCTAAAGCTTGTTGGGGTAGAATCAATAACTGTAAACGGCTATAGTAAAAGTGAGCTTCATCAGTGGTGCTTGGTAAATATAGACGATAAATGGTACCATCTTGATGCAACCTGGGATGATCAGGATAGTAATGAAGAACACGAAGCAGGGGTATTGTATAACTACTTCAATACAACAGATTCGTTTATAGAGGTAGACCACGAGATAGCAAAGGAATATACTGCTCTTACTGAAGATGAGCTATGTGGAACAGAAGAGAAGGACGCAGTACTTTTTAATCTTCCTTTGCCGGAGTGTAACTCTGAGGAGGCTTCTTATTTCAACGTTGAGGGTGCTAAGTTTACAGCCTTTGACGATTATGACTGCTATGACCTTATTGTAAATCGTTTGTATGAGGCTTCACTTAATAAAGAGGCGAGCTTTAGTATAAAGATTTCAGAAGAGCTTAATTATGATGATACTATAGATAAGCTTTTCTATAACGATCCATATGAGTTTTTTGAGTATACAGCAGATGTTAATAAAATGATGGATACAGATTATAAAATAAGTGATAATCTTTCTATTATCACCTATGATAAACAAGGTCTGGTTCAGATACAATTAAAGTACGAATAAATTTAAAAGCCTTACGTGTTTTTCGTAAGGTTTTTATGATATTAATATTTTTTAGGAGGCTAAAATGGAACCTAAGGATTATATTGTAAAGGATATACAGGGTGAGTATGCAATACTTACAGATTTATCAGATGATAGTGAGCTTTTTATAGCTATGGCACTTCTTCCTGTTGATACTGATATAAATACAAAGCTACATTATGAAAATCTTATGTATGAGATAATCGGATAGATAATTTTTTAAATAAAATATAAAAGGGTGATTAATACGACATACAGTAAATTTGATAAAATTAAAAAATCATTATTTCAAATGCCACCTATGAGAGTTATTGTGCTTGGTTTTTTGTTAATAATTTTTATAGGTGCAGTGCTTTTATCTTTACCTATTTCATCAAAAAGTGGAGAGTTTACAAATTTTCTTGATTCTTTTTTTACATCAACCTCGGCAACCTGTGTAACAGGTCTCATAAGATTTGATACATATACACATTGGTCGTGGTTTGGAAAGGCTGTTTTGTTGGTGCTTATACAAATAGGTGGCTTGGGCTTTATGACAATGGCTATTTCTATTATAGCACTTACAAAAGCAAGGATAGGAATTTCAACAAGAATTGTATTGCAAAGCTCTATTTCGGCACCACAGCTTGGAGGAATAGTAAGGCTTACAAAAAAGATTTTTTTAGGTACAGCTATAGTTGAGGGTAGTGGTGCTGTGCTGCTGTTACCGTATTTTATTCCAAAGCTTGGTGTAGCTAAGGGAATAGCTTACTCTGTATTTCACTCTGTTTCAGCATTTTGTAATGCAGGCTTTGATTTAATGGGTTATAAAGAAAAATTTTGTTCACTTACCTATCAGACAGGAGATTGGTATTTTAATATCGTAATTATGTCACTTATTATTGTAGGTGGATTAGGCTTTATAGTGTGGTTTGACCTTATTGATACAAGGTTCAGGTTTAAAGAATTACAGCTACAAAGTAAGCTGGTGCTTACTGTAAGCTCAGTACTTATAGTTATTGGTGCAGTTGCTATATTTTTATTTGAGCTTAATGGTACTTTATTTAAGGATATGTCATTAAATGAAAAAATACTTGCTTCATTGTTTCAATCAGTTACTTCAAGAACAGCAGGCTTTAACAGTGTAGATTTAGCCTCACTTACTCCATCTAGTATAACTATGATGATATGCCTTATGCTTATTGGTGGCTCAACAGGTTCAACTGCAGGTGGCTTAAAAACAACTACCTTTGCAGTACTTATTTTGAGTATTTTATCCGTAGTACGCAGAAGAAAGGATATGGAAGCATTTGGAAGAAGACTTGAAGAAGGTCTTGGAAAAACAGCTGCTTGTCTTTTTACATTATATATAACAGTTGCTGTTAGTTCAGCTATGGTAATTTCTAATATAGAAGGAATTACCATGCTTGAAGCTATGTTTGAAACAGTTTCTGCAATTGCAACAGTAGGCTGTACTCTAGGAATTACTACCAGTGTGGGAGTTGTATCAGAAATTATATTGATAGTTTTGATGATGCTTGGAAGAATTGGTTCTGTAACGGTACTGCTTGCGTTGTTTTCAGATAGAAATAAGATAGTTTCTAAATTGGCACAAGAGAAAATTCAGATTGGTTAGGGAGAAATAATATGAAATCAATATTGGTTATTGGATTGGGTAGATTTGGCTTAATTATGGCTGATAAGCTGGAAAATGAGGGTAATGAGGTTATGGGTGTAGATATAAGCGAGAGAAGAGCTGATGATGCAGCCACAAGCCTTAGAAATATTCAAATAGGAGATGCAACAGATGAGCATTTTATAGCTTCGCTGGGTGTGGCTAATTTTGATGTTTGTGTTGTTGCAGTTGGTGGAGAAAGCTTTCAGACTGCACTTGAAACAACAGTGCTTTTAAAAGACTATGGTGCAAAATTTATTGTAGCCAGAGCAAACAGAGATGTACACGAAAAGCTATTACTTAGAAATGGTGCAGATTATGTTGTATGTGCAGACAGAGAGGCAGCTGAAAGATTGGCAGTAAAATATGGTACAAAGCACGTGTTTGATTATATTGAGCTTGCTGATGATTTTGGACTGTTTGAAATTCCGGCACCTGAGCCATGGCTGGGTAAAAGTATTGCAAAGGTTAATGTGCGTTCAAAATATAATATAAATATTATTGCAACAAAGGTTGGAGAAAAAATTACACCTATAACAAACCCAGAGTATATATTTAATAAGGGTGAAAATATTTTAATTATGGGTGAAGAAGTAGTAGTAAGAAAATTTTTGAAATAACGCAAGTATATAATAATGGTTTAAGTGGCTGTAGGTTATGGTAAATGATACCTACAGCTTACTTTTTTACAAGACAAATTGCAGTGAAATAAACTTGGTTTTATTCTATTTTTGTACTAAATGTGATATTAATTTTATCTGCTTGACAAACCACTTTGAACAGAGTAAAATCTAACTTGGTTTATAATAAGTACAAAATAATTTGATGAATAGAAAGAGGATGTAAGCTTGAATACTCAGATATTTGAACAGCACGAATCAGAAGTTCGCTCATATTGCAGACATTTCCCTACAGTTTTCTCTAAGGCAAAAGGTTCTAAAATTTTTGATGAGCTTGGAAATGAATATATTGATTTCTTCTGTGGTGCAGGTGCTTTGAATTACGGACATAATAATAATTATATAAAGCCAAAGCTAATTGAGTACCTTGAGGGTGACGGTATTATGCACGCACTTGATATGTATACAACCCCTAAGCGTGACTTTATTAGCTATATGCAGGAAAATATACTAAAACCAAGAGGACTTGAGTACAAGATTATGTTCCCAGGCCCTACAGGTACAAATGCTGTTGAAGCAGCATTGAAGCTAGCAAGAAAGGTAAAGGGCAGAAGTAATGTTTTTGCACTTATGGGTTGTTTCCATGGTATGACATTAGGTGCTCTTGCACTTACAACAGACCAAGGTGCAAGAAAGGGTGCTGGTGTTAAGCTAGGCGATGTTACTCATATTCCTGCTCCTTATATGTATCCTGATTTTGATACAATTGCATATATGCAGAATCTACTTGATGACGACCATTCAGCTGTTGAAAAGCCAGCAGCTGTTGTAATCGAAACAGTACAGGCCGAGGGTGGTATTCAGGTATTTGAGGTTGAATATCTACAGCGTTTACGTAAATTCTGTGATGACAACGATATCCTTCTTATGATTGATGATATACAGGTAGGCTGTGCAAGAACAGGAACATACTTCTCATTTGAGAGAGCTGGTATTAAGCCTGATATTTTTGTTTTGTCAAAGTCTATTGGTGGCTATGGCGTGCCATTTGCATTAACCTTGTTTAAGCCAGAGCTTGATAAGTGGACTCCTGGTGAGCATAACGGTACATTCAGAGGAAATCAGCTTGCTTTTGTAGCTGCTAAGGCTGGTCTTGAGTTTATGCTTAATGAAAAGATAGAAGAAAAAGCACAGAACAGTGGCGAAATTATCAAGGAGTTTTTAGAGAAAGAAATACTTCCACTTGATAGCCGTTTGCAAATGCGTGGTATTGGTATGATATGGGGTATTGAATTTGAAAATATTCCTGCTGATGGTTTGAGTGAAAGAGTAACAGAAAAGGCATTCGACAGAGGACTTATTGTTGAATGTGCAGGAAGAAAAAATTCAGTAGTGAAGATAATGCCACCTCTTGTAATAGAGAAAGAAGTATTGCTAGAGGGTCTTGCAAAGCTAAAGGGTGCAGTTGAGGATTGTTTGGCTGAGCTAAAGTAATCAAACGGTAATAAATGCATTGATTTTATAAAGGCAGAGGCAAACCTCTGCCTTGATTGTTGGTAACTGATTAAGGAGAGTAATATGAATATAAAATATGTGGCACGAGTTTTAAGTGGAGCAAAATTTAAGAAGATGTTCGAGAAAATCGACATTATTCACGATAAAACAGGCAAAAGTAAGATAGGTTTATTTTTTGATATGATAGGCTGTACTGTTAAATATGGTGCTGGCTATAATGATTACATAATTTTTGAGTTCTACAATATGAATGCAAAAGAAAGAAAAACATATCTTACTCGTATGAAGAACAAAAAATTAGTTACGACTCTTAACGATTTAAGATATTCTCATATTTTTGATGAGAAAAATCTATTTGATGAAAAGTTTGCAGAGTTTATGGGTAGAGAGATTCTTGACGTTGCAAAAATAGATTATGATAAATTCGAGAGCTTTGTACAGGGTAAGGAGTATTTCTTTGCAAAGCCATATATAGGCGAAAGTGGTAAGGGTATAGAGAAAATCAAGGTTGCAGATTTTACTACAACAGAGGAGCTTTGGAAGTATATAACAAACCCAGAGAAAAATTTTGGTGTAATAGAAGAGGTAATAGTACAGCACCCACAGGCTGCTGAAATTTACCCACACTCACTTAACTGCTTGCGTGTAGTTACTCTTGTAAATAACGGAGAGGCTCATATTCTTTATTCTGTATTTAAAATGGGTAACAACGGTGGATTTGTTGATAACCTTGAGAATGGTGGTCTTGCTTGTCATTTCGATTTGGATAAGGGCGAGATTATCGGTCAGGGTCATACATCTGCACTTGTTAATTACGATGCACACCCTGCAACAGGTATTAAGTTTGTAGGCTATAAGCTACCATTTATGGACGAGGTTAAGGATATGGTTAAAAAGGCAGCTATGGTTATACCAGAGTTTAGATATGTTGGTTGGGATGTATGTCTTACACCGAATGGTCCTGCTATTGTAGAGGGTAACGACTACCCAGCGTATGACTTCCCACAGCTACCAGATCCAGACAAGCCAAGAATAGGCTTATTACCTAAGATTGAGCAGTTTGGAATAAAGTTGTAAGCTTTATTTGGTTGGATAACATTTGTATCATAATATAATAAAGCATAGAGTGATGGTGTAATGAACCAATTAAAAGGAAAATTAAAAAAATCAATGACGGTGATATTTGTTATAATTTTATTAATAGTTATTTTGCCAATTATTACTATTTTTGGTTTTAAAATAGCAAATGGAGTTAAAAATTCAATATCTTCTGAAAAAGGTATTCAGGAATCAATTTATATTGATGTAAATGGTATAAAGCAGTATGTTCAAATAAGAGGAGAAAACACAGAGAACCCTGTTATGATTTTTGTTCATGGTGGTCCTGCAAGTCCTATGGGGTATGTTTCTGCTTACTATCAGAAGGAGCTTGAAGCGCACCTTACTATTATAAATTACGACCAGCGTGGCAGTGGTAGAACCTATTACGCAAACGGAAATTCTCGTGATTCCGATGTTGATACACTTATTAATGACCTTGACAGTATTGTAGAGTATGCCAAAAATCGTTTTGGTAAAGATAAGGTGATTATTGCAGGTCATTCATGGGGTACGGTGCTTGGCAGTATTTATATTCAGAAATATCCTGAAAAGGTAGATTGCTATATTGGTGTAAGCCAGATAACAAATCTTTACAGGAATAAAATAAATGTTGCATACGAGGCTTTAAAGAATGACAGCATAAAGGGTACAGAGGATGAAAAGACTCTTACCGAGGTTGCTAAGCGTATGGAAAAAGTAAGCACTTACAGAGATATGTCAGTTGATGACCTGTTACAGCTTGTTAATCTGAATGCTAAATATATAAAGTGTGATGGCGAAATGTCTGGCTTTGGTCAGATGTGGACAGGTATAACATCACCAGATATGAATCTGGATGATATAAAGTGGTTTATGACACAAATGGATATAAATAAGTTCTTTGACGACAATAAAGAAATTATGGAGTACGCATTCTTTGGTTTTGATATTTCAAAGCTGTCAGAAAGCTATGAGGTGCCTGTGTATTATATTGCGGGTGACTCGGATTATGGTGTGTGTCAGAATGATGTAAGGCATTATTATGATAAGATAACTGCACCAGATAAAGCTTTTTATATGCTTGAAAATACAGGCCATAGTCCATTTATGGATAACCCACAGCTTTATTGCAAAACAATAAAAGATATATTAAATAAGTGATATTTTTTGTTGTATAGTTAATTAAAAAATCTGAAAAAACTCTTGCATTTTGTAAGAGTATATGTTACAATTCTAATGTTATTACGATTGGAATTATCGAAAGAGGTGAAACGGCAATGAAAGAGGGTCTACATCCAAATTACAAGCAGACAACTATTACTTGTGCTTGTGGAAACGTAATTGAAACAGGTTCAACAAAGGAAAACATTCGTGTTGAAATTTGCTCAAAGTGTCATCCTTTCTTTACAGGAAAGCAGAAGCTTGTTGATACAGGTGGACGTGTTGACAGATTTAACAAGCGTTTTGGTATCACAAACAAATAATCAACTTTTGTTTATTAAGCGACACAGCACAGCTTGTGTCGCTTACTTTGTTTTAAAGGGGGCGTGCCTTATGGCTACAAGCTATAAAACCGTACAGCAGGAGTCAAGTGATGAGTTTGTAGAGAAACGTTCAAGGTTTATAGGCTATTGCAAGCCTGTTACTACCGAGGAGGAAGCACTTGAGTTTATAAACAGAATAAAGTCAAAGCACTGGGACGCACGACACAATGTATATGCATACTGCCTTAGAGAGGGTCAGATAAAAAGATATTCTGATGACGGTGAACCACAGGGTACAGCTGGTATGCCTGTTCTTGATGTTTTGCTTAAAAGCGAGCTTACAGACCTTGTAGTTGTTGTAACACGATATTTCGGTGGTGTTCTGCTTGGTACAGGTGGCTTGGTAAGAGCATACTCACATAGTGCGAAAATCGCAACAGAAGCATCACACATTATAAAAATGGAGCAGTGCATTATTTGTTCACTTAAATGTACTTACAATCAATATGGTAAGGTGTCTGCTCTTGTGGCACAGTGCAGTGGTGTAATAGATGATAGTGAATTTGGTACAGATGTAGAATTAACCTTTCATATCCCACAGGACGGTTTAAATAAATTAACAAAGGAGCTAGCCGACGCAACCTGTGGCGAGGTAGAGCCTGTTGAGGAATTTAAAGAATATTTTGTGGTTGAAATTTGATACTGACAGCTTTTAAAATGCAAAAATTATTTCTGAATTAAAAAAATTCAGAAAAATAAAGGGTTTTAGAAAAAAATTAAGTATATATCAATGCACAAGTTTTAAAAAGATAGATTTGCATAGTCGGTTGATGGCTATAAATGGGGTGTGACAGTGGATATTCGTAAAAGAACAGAAATGTGGGAGAAAGAACGCTTGTCGAAGTTTGCCACCCTTGCCTGTGAAAGTAAGGGTAGAAAATACAGCGACGATGTTTGTCCTGTAAGAACCTGCTTTCAGCGTGATCGTGACAGAATTATTCATTGTAAGGCTTTTAGACGATTAAAGCATAAAACACAGGTTTTTCTAGCACCCGAGGGTGACTACTATCGCACACGACTTACACATACTCTTGAGGTTTCTCAGATAGCCAGAACTATATCAATGGCTTTACAGCTTAATGATGATTTAACCGAGGCTATTGCATTAGGTCACGATTTAGGACATACTCCATTTGGCCATGCAGGAGAAAGAGCCTTGAATGAGGTTTCGGAATGTGGCTTTAATCATTATATTCAAAGCGTTAGAGTAGTTGAGAAGCTAGAGAAGGACGGTAAAGGACTTAACCTTACCTATGAAGTGTTAAACGGTATTGAGCGACACACCAAAGGCGATTGGGCAGATACTCTTGAGGGTAGAGTTGTACGCTATGCCGACAGAATAGCGTATATAAATCACGATATTGACGATGCAATGCGTGCAGGAATTTTAAAGGAAGAGGATATTCCTAAAGAGTTTACTGATGTGCTTGGAAATACTACAAGTAAGCGTATAAGCACATTGGTTTATTCTATGATAGATAACAGTAAAGACGGTCAGCTCAAAATGAATGATGAGGTTGCAAAGGCTTATGACGGCATACACAGGTTTATGTTTGACTATGTTTATAGCAATAAGTATACAAGACGTGAAGAAGAAAAGGTGCCTGAGCTTGTAAGCAAGCTGTATGACTTTTTTAAAAAGCACCCCGAAAAAATTCACTCTTTTATTCAGCCTATAATTGAAACAGAGGGTATAGACAGAGCTGTGTGCGACCACATAGCAAGTATGAGTGACCAGTATGCTATAAAATTTTACAGTGAATTAATAGTTCCTAAAAAGTGGCAATTTTAAATATAGATAAAGGGCATTAATGGTGGTGGTAATATTGGCTTTGCCCGAGGAATTTTTACAGGAATTAAAGGATAGAAACGATATAACTGATGTTGTTTCTTCCTATGTTAATTTAAAAAGAGCGGGCAGGCTTTATTCCGGGCGATGCCCGTTCCATAATGAAAAAACTCCGTCTTTTTATGTATATCCCGATACACAGTCGTTTTATTGCTTTGGCTGTGGTGCAGGCGGAGAAGTGATTACATTTATAAAAAAAATAGAAAATCTTGATTACATAGATGCAGTTAAGCTTTTAGCCCAGCGTGCAGGTATGGATATGCCTCAGGATTCTTATGATGATAGCATGGCTAAGCTTAAACGCAGAATTTACGAAATAAACAGAGAAACAGCAAGGTTCTTTCATAATTGTCTTATTTCTCCTGTTGGTGCAAAGGGCTTGAATTATCTGCGTAGCAGAGGCTTGTCTAATAGAACAATAAAGCATTTTGGTCTTGGCTATGCACCTGAACAGGGCTTTGATTTAATTAATGATTTGCGTGATAAGGGATTTACCGATTATGAAATGATACAGGCAAATGTTGCAATTAAATCTAAAAATGGTTATACTGTTTCCAGATTTTTTGACAGGGTAATGTACCCTATAATAGATTTAAGAGGTAATGTAATAGCCTTTGGTGGAAGAATAATGAGCGACCAAAAGCCTAAATATTTAAATACCTCTGACACACCTGTTTTTTCAAAAAGCACACAGCTATTTGCTTTGAATATGGCTAAAAATATAAATACCCGACAGCTTATTCTTGCCGAAGGATATATGGATGTTATAGCGTTACATCAGGCTGGTTTCCAAAATGCAGTAGCAACGCTTGGTACTGCACTTACACCACAGCAAGCCGATTTGATAAGACGATATGCAGATGAGGTTGTTATTTGCTATGACTCTGACGAGGCAGGCAGAAAGGCATCAGACAGAGCAATAGCACTTCTGAGAAATGCAGGTGTAAAGGTGCGAGTTGTAACCGTGCCAAATGCAAAGGATCCCGATGAATTTATGAAATCACACGGTGATAAGGGTCCTGCAATGTTTAAAGTATTGCTTGAAAGAAGTGCAGGCGACATAGACTATAAGCTAGACCTGCTCAAGGAAAAGCACAATATTTCACAATCGCAGGGTAAGGTTGACTACCTTAATGAAGCTATAAAAATTATAGCTCAATCTACAAACGCTATTGAACGTGATATTTATATTACACGATTAAGCGAAGCACTTGATGTGCAGAAATCTGCAATAGAACAGCAAATGCAGAAAACAGTCAAAATTAAAAATTATCAGCAGGCAAAAAGAGAGTTTCATAATATAACAGAGGATATCTCAGCACGACACGATAAAATAAATCCAGAGAAATCAAAGCACCTTAAAGCCACTAAGGCTGAGGAATATATAATAGCTTTTATGATAAATAATCCTGATATGGGTCAGTATATAAACAGTAAAATTACAACTGATGATTTTGCAACAGGCTTTAACAAAGAGGTTTACAGGGTGATATCTGAACGCTTGTTAAGTGGCAAGGATGTTTCTTTAACAAGTCTTTCTCAAAAATTTAACGAGGAAGAAATAAGCTATATTACAGCGTATGTTTCAACAGTATTACCCGAAACACTGCACAAGCAGGCTCTTGACCAATGCCTTAATGTATTAAAAGAGGAGCATAGAAAGATTGCTGTAAAATCTCCTGATGAAATGTCAGATAACGATATGCTGGATTATTTCAAAAAAATGGGTAGCCTCAAGGGTGGTAATTAAATTTGGTTTATAGGCTTTATAAACCAAATTATGTAAAAGAAAATTGCTGAGTATTAATCACGCTGTTTTTATAATAATTAGTAAGTAGGTTAATATTCAGTGCTTATACTAATCTGTGTTTTTGATTAAATAGAGATTAGTATTAGATAAGGGAAAGGAATGGAAAAGTTATGGCAATATCAAAACCAGATAAAAGAACAGTTTTAAAGGAAATTCTTGAAAAGGGTAAGCAAAAAGGAAAGCTAACTACAAAAGAAATTTTCGATATTATGGGTGAAATTGATTTTGAGCCTGAACAGCTAGAGCGTATGTACGATCAGCTTGAAAAAGAGGGTATCGAAATTGTAGAGGATTTAGTAGAGGATATTCAGGATATTTCTGACATTGAGATAAGCAAAATTGAAAAGGCTGAAATAGATAATGGTGATGATGTAGAATTAGATACTATGTCAACTGATAGTATTGCCATTGATGACCCTGTAAAGGTTTATCTTAAAGAAATAGGTAGAGTACCTTTGCTTAGCTCCGAAGAAGAAATTGAGCTTGCAGTAAGAATACAAAATGGTGATGTTGCAGCTAAGAAAAGACTTTCAGAGGCTAATCTACGTCTTGTAGTAAGTATTGCAAAGAGATACCTTGGTAGAGGTATGCAGTTCCTTGATCTTATTCAGGAGGGTAATTTGGGTCTTATTAAGGCTGTAGAAAAGTTTGACCATACAAAGGGCTTTAAATTTTCAACATATGCTACATGGTGGATAAGACAGGCTATTACTCGTGCTATTGCAGATCAGGCAAGAACAATAAGAATCCCTGTGCATATGGTAGAAACAATCAATAAAGTAAAAAAGGTTTCAAGTCAGCTATTGCATACAAATGGTCACGAGCCTACAGCTGAGGAGATTGCAGAAGAAATTGAAATGCCTGTAGAAAAGGTAAGAGAAATAATGAGAGTGGCACAGGAACCAGTATCTCTTGAAACACCAATAGGTGAAGAAGAGGACAGCCACCTAGGTGATTTTATTTCTGATGATGATACACCTGCACCTGCTGATGTGGCTTCACATACCTTGCTAAAGGAACAGCTTGGCAATGTGCTTGATACACTTACACCAAGAGAGAAAAAGGTTCTTATACTAAGATTCGGTCTTATCGACGGTCGCCAGAGAACACTTGAAGAGGTTGGTAAAGAGTTTAATGTAACTCGTGAGCGTATAAGACAGATTGAAGCAAAGGCACTTCGTAAGCTACGTCACCCAAGCCGTAGCAAAAAGCTTAAAGATTTCTTGGATTAATATAATTTATGTTTTTAAAGGCTTCTCTCAAAGAGGAGCCTTTGGAATTATATAATACGAAAGAATAAAAAAGATAAATTTGGTTTTGTAGGGCAGTTACACACCAACAAAACAGTACAAACTGATTACCCTAACATTACTCATTATATGTATACGTGGTATGACTAGAAAAAGGGTTCCAAGGGGATCAGCTCCCTTGGATAGTTCAGTGAGGGGTTTGGGGAGAGGGATCGAAACCTCTCCCCAACAATCTTTGCTTACTTTCTTTTGCAAGAAAGTAAGAGCTTAATGTAACCAATTTGCGAAGCAAATTGATTGCAGCGGCTTGAGCATATAAAAAATAAAAACTTTATTATAAATTAATAGTTTGTAAGAGTTGATATTTTAAAGTTTATTTATAAAGCAAGAAGGATACCGACACATTATATGTGTCCCTTAAAAATGCAAATCTAAGTTTTATAAAAAACTAATTGTTTACAATGTGAGTGTGTACGTAAGCGACAGCTCACACCTACAAACCTAAATTTATATAACTTTTAATTATTAAACACCCTATAAGCGTTACGTATTTATTACTTTAAACTTGGAATATTAATATTATAATAAATAATTTGATTTGCTAAAATTATACTGATTTATAAGCGTAAAACTCCAGTGTATGTGCAATAGTTATAAAAGCATATATTTTCTTTTTACTGAATTGCTGAAATTGAAAAAAATGTAGTCAACTTTTTAGAAAATAGTGACAAAATTTAAAACGTATGTTATAATAATAGTAATTTTGATAGTGGTATTCTTGTATAATTTTTCAAAATTGTATTGTATATTTTAGCAAAAAAATCATTTTTTATGCTGTATTTTGTACTGAAGGTGAAGGTTTATTGGAGCAAATAATTAATATTGACCGAATGGAGAACGCTGTAGCGTTATTCGGCAGTTTTGATGAAAATATAAAAATAATTGAAAATGAATATGCTGTAAGCGTTGTTGGGCGTGATTCTGTACTTAAAGTAAGTGGTGATATCGAAGGGGTATCTAAGGCTGTAAAGGTAATAGAAAATCTGCTTTCACTTCTTAACAAGGGTGAAAACCTAAGCGAACAGAATGTACGCTACTGCATTTCTTTGATTAATGAGGGCAGTGAAGAAAAAATAGAGCGTTTAGCAGGTGATTGTATCTGCATTACAGCAAAGGGTAAACCATTAAAGCCTAAAACCTTGGGTCAGAAAAAATATTGCAATGCAATTAAAGAAAACACTATTACAATAGGTGTAGGACCAGCTGGTACAGGTAAAACATATTTGGCTGTTGCTATGGCTGTTACAGCCTTTAGAGCAGGAGAAATAAACAGAATAATTCTTACAAGACCTGCTGTAGAGGCTGGTGAAAAGCTTGGTTTTTTGCCGGGTGATTTGCAGAGTAAGGTAGACCCTTACCTAAGACCACTTTATGATGCGTTGTTTGATATGCTTGGTGCTGAAACCTATCAGAAATATGTAGAGCGTGGCAATATAGAGGTTGCTCCTTTAGCTTATATGAGAGGTAGAACCTTAGATGACAGCTTTATTATTTTAGACGAGGCACAGAACACCACAAGAGAACAAATGAAAATGTTCTTAACAAGATTAGGCTTTAATTCCAAAATGGTAATTAATGGCGATGTTACCCAAATAGACCTGCCAAATGGCACAAAGTCAGGTTTAAGGGAAAGCATAAGAATACTAAAAAACATTGATGATATTGCATGCGTAGCTTTTACCGAGCGTGATGTAGTACGACACAAGCTAGTGCAGGATATTATAAAGGCTTATGAGAGAAATTGTGAGGAGGCAAAGAAAAGGAATGGATAAAATAAGAGTTATTATCACAAACAATCAGAAAAAAGTAAAAATACCGACAGGATTGCGAATGTTAGTAAGACGTTGTTGTCATGCAGTTCTTCAGCTTGAACAGTTTCAAGGTATAGCAGAAATTAGCGTAACCTTTGTTGACAATGAAGAAATTCACACTCTAAACAAGCAATATCGTGACAAGGATATGCCTACAGATGTACTTTCATTTGTAATGAGTGAAAATGGTGCATACGATATTGATCCTAAAACAGGTGCTCAAATTTTGGGCGATGTTGTTATTTCTATGGAAAAGGCTGTAGAGCAGGCTGAAAGATATGGTCATAGTCTACAGCGTGAGGTAGGATATTTAACAGCACATTCCGTACTTCATCTGCTTGGATATGACCATATGGAAAATATGGAAAGAATAAGAATGAGAGAAAAAGAAGAAAAGGTAATGTCACAGCTGGGATTACCTGCGTCTTCTAGCTATGTAAGAGAGGATTTATAATATTGATTAGCTTTCTAAAAGGCTTTTGGTATGCCTTACGGGGTGTAGCAGGATGTATTTGCTCAGAACGCAATATGAGAGTACATATAGTTATTTCTTTATATGTTTTGTATTTCTGTCAATATTACAGATTCAGCGTTACAAGATATGCTTTACTTATAGCTGTTATTGCATTTGTTCTGGCACTTGAGCTTATGAATACAGCAGTTGAGCGTGCCTGTGATGCCATTACTAAAGATAAGCACCCACTTATTAAGCTGGCAAAGGATGCTGCGGCTGGTGCTGTTTTAGTAGGAGCAATCGCTTCGGTAGTAATTGGTGTATTGATGTTTTGGGATACAACTGTTTTGTGGTCAATAGTATCATCACTTTGTTATTCACCAGAAGGGCTTACTATATTTATTCTTACCTTGTTGGCTAGTACAGTATTTGTGGTTGTAGGACCCAAAGAATTTGTTGACAGCATAAAAACTATGGTAGAATTAAAAAAAGAACTCGAAAACGATGATAAGGAAATAATAAACAAGAGTGAAGATGGAAACAAATAAAAGAGTATTTTAATCATACTTTGAAATTTGTAAATTATATGGTATAATTGTTACATAAGTAGCAATTATACCATTTTTTATGGAGGAAGTTTATGTCTAATAATAATTTAAATGATAAATCAGCATTTATTGCAATTGTAGGACGACCAAATGTAGGTAAATCTTCAATACTTAATAAAATGCTAGGACAAAAGATAGCAATAGTATCAAGCAAGCCACAAACAACTCGTACAAGAATTATGGGTGTGCTTACCGAAAAGGAAACTCAGCTTGTATTTATAGATACACCTGGTATTCATAAGCCACGCACAGAGCTTGGCAAATATATGGTAAAAAGTGTAAATGAGTCTGTTTCTGGTGTAGATGCCTGTTTGCTTGTTACTGAGGCTTGCAAAGATATTACCGATACAGAGCTTAAGCTTATTGAAAAGTTTAAAGCTATGGATGTACCTGCAATACTTGCAATTAATAAAATAGACACTGTAAAAGAAAAAAGTGATCTTATGCTACAGATTGCCCGTTACAGCGAAAAATTCGATTTTGAGGCAGTTGTACCTGTATCTGCACAGAATAACAGTGGTATAGATGATCTTAAAAATGAATTAAAAAATCTGGCACAGGAGGGTGGACATCTATTTGATGAGGATACCCTTACAGACCAGCCTGAAAGAGTACTTGCAGCTGAAATGATAAGAGAAAAAATGCTAAGATTGCTCGACAAGGAAATCCCACACGGTACAGCAGTAGTTGTAGAGAGAATGAGAACCCGTGAGGATAAGGATATTATTGATATGGACGCTACTATATATTGTGAGCGTGACAGTCATAAGGGTATTATTATAGGCAAGCAGGGTGCTATGCTTAAAAAGATAGGCTCTTACGCAAGACAGGATATGGAAGCCTTTTTTAACTGCAAGGTTAACCTTACAATGTGGGTAAAGGTAAAAGAGGATTGGCGAAACAGAGAAGGTTTGCTAAGAAGCTTTGGCTTTGATAAGAGTGACTTTGAATAACTGATAACAAATATTGTAAAAATTTTCTTCTACAAATTACATCCTATATCACTAAACAAAAAGAGGTATAATGTAAACATAGGCTGTGATAAAACATATAATTTATTACAGCTTAAATTTTTACAAGGGTGTGTAGTTATGAATGCTTATGATGCTTGGAAAAATTTTTTAGAAACAGGCAGTGTTGTTGATTATTTGCGTTATACTTCACTTAGAGATTCAAAAGAGAATTTCCCTGAATATTTTAGCGACGAGGATGATTTCGATATGCAGGAGGACGATGATGAAGATATCCACGGACGGATTGATTATAGGGGAGCAAAATATTGGTGAGCAGGATCGTCTTATAACTGTGTTGACAAGAAAAAAAGGAATTATAAAGGCCTTTGTGAAAAATTGCAGAAGTCTGAAAAGTGCAAAAGGCTCTGCCACAAGGCTATTGTGTTACTCCCGATTGGTATTATATATCAATCGGGATACCTACATAGTTGATGAGGCAACCTGTGACGAAATGTTTATAAAGCTAAGAACAGATATTGTAAATATGTCGCTTGCACAGTATTTTTGCGAGCTTTCTAGCTTTTTAGCTCCAAAAGAAACAGGTGCAGAGGAATATTTGCGTTTGTTACTTAATGCACTTTATCTGCTTTGTAATAACAAAAGACCACCAAGCGTTATAAAATCGGCTGTAGAGCTTAGAATGTTATGCTTTAGTGGATATATGCCTGACCTTGTATGCTGTAACGGTTGTAAATGCTACGAGGCTGAAGCTATGTATTTTTTGCCGAAATCGGGTAGGCTGATTTGTGGTGATTGCATATCGGAAATTAACGAATACAGCATAAAAATAGGTATGGGTGTTACTACTGCTATGAGATATTGTATTTACGCTGAGTTTAATAAGATGTTTAATTTTAAACTGTCTGACGAAGGACTTAATGTGCTTGAGAAATGTGCTGAGCAATATCTTATTTCTACAACAGAGCATAATTTTAAAACGCTTGAATTTTATAAAACTATAAGCTCATAAGCATTTTAAATTAAATTGAAATAGAGTGATATTATGTTTTTTTGTGAATATAAAGAGAAAATGCTACCCTTTGTATGCGATATAAACTCTGAGGATTTATATGCAGGAATTTTAAGCATAGAGACTCGGGGCGTTATATTATCTGAAAATAAATATTTTTATGCTTCATATGAGGTTGATGTAAAATATATTGATGAGTTGGCTAATCTGCTAAAAGATAGCTATGGTAAAGAAATAAAAATTATATTCAAGATTAAAAAAGAAAAAATCAAATCATTTAAAATAGATTTGGACAGCTTAGCACGTGCTTATAATGACAACAGATTTAAAGAGCTGGAGTTGATAGGCTGGGGTATAAATGATAGTAGTTTTAGAGATATAAATTTTAAAAATATAGATTTGGAGTAATTTATATCATATTTTAATTCGAGGTGCGAAAATGGACGAACTAAATTTTTGTTCTGTGTGTGGTACAAAGCTACATAAAAAATTATGTGGCGACGAAGGTATGGTACAATTCTGCGATAGCTGTAATGAATTTAAATTTCCTATGTTTAATAGTGCAGTAAGTGCTGTTATATTTAATCCTACTAAAGACAAGCTGTTGCTTATTCAACAGTATGGCAAAAAGGATAATATACTTGTTGCAGGATATATCAACAAAGGTGAAATACCTCAAGAGGCGTTACAAAGAGAAATAAAAGAAGAGGTAAACCTAAAAGCTGTGTCGTGGAATTATAACCACAGTATTTATTTTGAAATGAGTAATACACTTATTCATAATTTTATAGTGATGGTTGATGATGAAGATTTTAAAATAAAAGAGAATGAGGTTGACAAGGCAGAATGGTTTACTATTGAAGATGCTGTAAAATACGTAAAACCAAATAGCTTGGCAAAATCATTTTTAACCAAAGCATTAAAAGATAGAGGATATATATAAATTACGCTTGATTATTTAGCCTCTTATGGTATAATGTTTACAAGAGAGGTGAGCAGTATGAAATTTATATTAAAAGCTATTTCTGTAATAGTTAAGATAACAGTGTTTATTGCTGGTATAGCTGTATTGTTGCAATTAGGTATGAAATATCTTGAAAAGCGTGGTATTATAAAAACAGAATGGATTATACAAAAAACACCTGTTGGTAGAGGTGTAAGATGGGTTATGTCTATTAAGGATAAAGTATTGCTGTCATTTCAGCTTTAAATGATACAAATATAATAAATAGTTTTATGATACGCACCAACAAAAGCTAAAAACTTTTGTTGGTGATTTTTATTGTGAAAATTAAAGCAAGGTACCGTTCCAAAACCTGTAAATACACCTTGAAAAAATATATATTTTGGAGTATAATGTATTTATAATGGGTGTTTTAACATCCTAATTTTAAAAGGTGAGGAGAAATACCAATGTACAATGATGTTTTAGATACAATTGGATTTGTAAATGAATATGACAGCGATGTTGCTCAGGCTATGGAGCAGGAGCTAAAAAGACAGAAGAGAAATCTTGAGCTTATTGCTTCTGAAAATATAGTTTCACCTGCTGTTATGGCGGCTATGGGCAGTGTGCTTACAAATAAATATGCTGAGGGTTATCCTGGAAAGCGTTACTATGGTGGATGTCAGTGTGTAGACGTTGTTGAAGAGATTGCAAGAAAAAGAGCTTGTGAGCTTTTTGGTGCAGAGCATGCTAATGTACAGCCACACTCTGGTGCACAGGCTAATATGGCTGTTTACTTTGCTATGCTAAAGCCAGGTGATACAGTAATGGGTATGAACCTTAACGAGGGTGGTCACCTTACACACGGTTCTCCTGTAAATATGTCAGGTAGCTATTTTAACTTTGTTCCATACGGTGTAGATGCTGAAACACACTGCATTGATTACGATAAGGTTCTAGAGATTGCTAAAGAGTGCAAGCCTGCTATGATTGTTTGTGGTGCTAGTGCTTACCCAAGAGTTATTGATTTTAAGAAGTTCAGAGAGATCGCTGACGAGGTTGGAGCATATCTAATGGTAGATATGGCACATATTGCAGGTCTTGTTGCTGCTGGTGTACATCCTAACCCTGTTGAGTACGCTCACTTTGTTACAACAACTACACATAAAACACTAAGAGGTCCAAGAGGTGGTATGATTCTATGCCACGAGGAGCATGCTAAGCAGATTGATAAGGCTATCTTCCCAGGTACACAGGGTGGTCCTTTAATGCATACAATAGCTGCTAAGGCTGTATGTCTTGGTGAGGCACTAAAGCCTGAGTTTAAGGCTTATGGTGAGCAGATTGTAAAGAACGCACAGGCTCTTGCAAATGGCTTAACAAGCAGAGGCTTAAAGCTAGTTAGTGGTGGTACAGATAACCACGTTATGCTACTTGACCTTCGTGGTACTGAGCTTACAGGTAAAGAGCTAGAGCATAGACTTGACGAGGTTTATATTACAGTAAATAAGAATACTGTTCCTAATGAGCCACGTAGTCCATTTGTAACAAGTGGTATCCGTATAGGTACAGCAGCTGTTACAACAAGAGGCTTAGTTGAGGCTGATATGGATAAGATTGCAGAGTATATTGCTATGATAATAGAGGATTTCGAAGGCAACGCAGATGCAGTACGTGCAGGTGTTACAGAAATTTGCAATAAGTATCCACTTTACGAATAATATAGATTAATATTTAAAGAGGTAGACATTTAATGTGTTTACCTCTTTTTCTTATTTGTTAAATTCTTGACTAAATATAATATTAAGAGTAATATTAAGAGTATCATAAAATCACACAGGAGGAAAAAATGAAATCTCCATTAGCAGACAGAATAAGACCACAAACGTTAGATGATATTGTTGGGCAAAAGCATTTAATTGCACAGGGTAAGCCACTGCGTAATATTATAGATAGTTCAAACGAAATACCTAATATGATTTTTTACGGACCGTCAGGCGTTGGTAAAAGTACACTTGCTACATATATAGCTAAACGTACAAATAAATTGTTGCGTAAGCTAAATGGTACAACAGCATCTACTGCAGATATAAAAGAGATTGTAGCAGAGCTGGATACCTTTGGTGGTATGAATGGAATATTGCTGTATCTTGACGAGATACAATACTTCAATAAAAAACAACAGCAAACCCTGCTTGAATACCTTGAAAACGGAACAATTACGCTTATAGCGTCAACTACAGAAAATCCATATTTTTATGTGTATAATGCTATTTTAAGCCGTTGTACTGTTTTTGAATTTAAAACAGTACCCAAAGATGAGGTTGCAAGAGCAATAAAACGTGGTTTTGATATTATGGCTGATGAGCTTAACGAAGAAATTTTTGTTGATGATGAAACTGTTGAGTATATTTCATACGCTTGTGGTGGTGATGTAAGAAAATCAATAAATGCAGTTGAGCTTTGCACGCTCTCTACATTGCCACAGGACGGAGTAAGAAAAATAGCTCTTGATACAGCTAAGGAGCTTACACAACGCAGTGCTATGCGTTATGATAAAGACGGAGACCAGCATTATGATATTATGTCAGCCTTTCAGAAATCTATGAGAGGCTCTGATGCCAATGCAGCTGTTTATTATCTTGCCAGATTATTGTCGGCAGGAGATTTAACATCAGCTTGCAGAAGATTGCTTGTGTGTGCCTGTGAGGATGTGGGCTTAGCGTACCCACAGATAATACCTATTGTAAAGTCCTGTGTAGATATAGCTTTGCAGGTAGGTTTGCCCGAGGCAAGAATACCACTTGCAAATGCAGTTATTATGGTGTGTAATGCTCCAAAAAGTAACTCTGCATACAATGCAATAAATTCAGCTATGAATGATATCGAAAAGGGGTTTATAGGTGATATACCTCGCCAATTGCAAAATATGCACTATGATGGTGAGGATAATCCTAATAAAGGGCAGTTTTATCTTTATCCACACGATTATAAAAATCATTATGTAAAGCAACAGTATTTACCTGATATTTTAAAGGATAGAGAATATTATAAATTCGGAGATAATAAAAACGAACAAGCCTTTAATGATTATTGGAAAAAGGTTAAGGGTGAATAAAAAACCAGCCTGTGCAGAATTAATTTTACTGCACAGGCTGGTTTTTTATTTGTATTGTTAAATTGTTTATAACTTATTTCTTAATAAGCTCTTTAATCATTCTTGTTACCTGAATAACAATTGTTGGAGCAATTGAGCAGATAAGCACAACTGGTATATTGATTGCAACTACATCAAAGATACCTGCAACAACAGGAACAAATGCTACTATTGAAAGTAGAATTACACCAATTGCAAAAGCACCTAAAGAAACAGGGTTCTTTGTTATACCAAGCTTAATTAATGACTGCTTACCACGCATATTGAATCCGTGCCATAGTCTTGCTAGACAGATTGTTGTAAATGCCATTGCACAGGATACCTCACCATTTGCTCCTGCAAATAGGTTTTCGATGCTACCTGCACCAACAATAAATGCAATCATTGTTGCAATAGCTATTAGTACACCCTGAATAGCTGTGCCACCTAAGAAGCTCTTATTTATAAGTGATTCGTTAGCTGAACGAGGCTTTTCCTTTAATAGCTCGCCACATGGTGGTTCCATACCGATGGCGATAGCTGGTAGAGAGTCAGTGATAAGGTTAATGAATAGTAGCTGTACAGCTGTAAATGGAACAGAAAAACCAAAAATTGAACAGATTAAAACTACTATAATACCAGCCATATTACCTGATAGTAGGTACTGGATTGAGTTTTTGATATTAGCGTAAATATTTCTACCGTTAGCAACAGCCTTAATGATAGTAGCAAAGTTATCATCTGTTAGAATCATAGCAGCTGCATCCTTAGAAACCTCTGTACCTGTAATACCCATAGCAATACCGATATCAGCCTTTTTAAGAGCAGGTGCGTCGTTTACACCGTCACCTGTCATAGATACTACGTTACCAAGCTCCTGCCACATAGATACTATTCTTATCTTATGCTCAGGAGATACTCTTGCGTATACAGAAATATTCTTAATTTCCTTACGTAAATCGTCATCGCTCATAGCGTCAAGCTCTTGACCAGTAATAGCTTTATCACCGTCACGAAGAATACCAATCTTTCTTGCAATAGCAGAAGCTGTTGTTACGTGGTCACCTGTAATCATTACAGGCTTAATACCAGCACTGATACAGTCCTTTACAGCCTGTGCAGACTCTTCTCTTGGTGGGTCAATCATACACATTAAGCCAAGGAATGTATAAGCTGTTTCGTCACCTAGGTTGATATCTGTTCTGTTAATATCTCTGTATGCAAAGGCAAGTACACGTAAGCCGTTTCCTGAATACTCGTTGTTTTTGTCTTCGATTTGTTTTCTGAATTTATCTGTAAAAGGTACAATTCCGTCTGATGTTGCAACAAACTTCATTCTGTCAAGAAGAACATCTACAGCACCCTTTGTAATCATAACAAGCTTACCGTCGATCTCGTGAACAGTACTCATTAGCTTACGGTCAGAGTCGAATGGGATTTCACCAAGTCTTGGGAATTTAGCTGTTGTTACATTGCAGTCTCTATATACCTTGTTATAATAGTGCTTTAGAGCAGTTTCAGTAGGGTCACCAATGCTCTTGTCATCTTTAACAACACTGTCGTTACAAAGAATAGCGTAAAGAGCCATATCCTCTTCTTTGCTGTTATCAAATGTAAATGTACCCTCAACTGTCATTTTGTTTTGAGTAAGAGTACCTGTTTTATCTGAACAAATTACAGATACACAGCCCAAGCCCTCAACAGCACGTAGGTTTTTGATAATAGCGTTTTGCTTAGCCATTTTAGATGTACCAATTGCAAGTGCGATTGTAACAATAGATGACAAAGCCTCTGGAATAGCAGCAACTGCAAGTGCAATAGCGAATAGTAAAGACTCATTAAACTTATCAAATGCAAAGCCGTTTCTAGCCCAAGAGATAACTAATACAATAGCACAGATAATCATAATGATTATAGAAAGCTTCTTACTGAAGTCATCAAGGCTACGCTGTAGTGGAGTTTTTCTCTCCTTAGTCTGATTCATCATTGTAGCAATCTTACCAAGCTCACTGTCCATACCTGTAGCAGTAATTACAATAACAGCTCTTCCGTATGTTACTAATGAACCAGAGAAAACCATATTAATTCTATCGCCAAGTGCACAGTCATTGTCAATTTTATCAGTATCCTTTTCGATACTATTAGACTCACCAGTTAAAGCACTTTCGTTAACCTGTAGAGAATAGCTTTCGATTACTCTTGCGTCAGCAGGTACAACATCACCAGCTTCGATTTTTACAATATCACCAGGTACAAGGTCAACAGATGAAACCTCTACAACCTCACCGTTTCTTATAACCTTAGCTGATGGTGTAGACATAGCCTTTAAGCTATCAAGTGATTTCTGTGCCTTAAAGTGCTGTACTGTTCCTAGTATAGCATTAAGAATAATTACAGCAAAAATTACAATACTTGCAACAGCCTCACCTGTAGAAAGACTTATTAAAGCCGCAATAATAAGTATAATTACAAGTAGATCCTTAAATTGTTCAAAAAATACCTGTAATACACCTTTTCTTTTTTCCTCAAGCAATTGGTTTTTTCCGTACTTCTCGGTGTTTTCTGCAACCTGTGCCGATGTAAGTCCCTTGTCACGATCGGTTTTTAGCTCATTAAGCACCTCAACGCTACTCTTTTTAAAAGCATCGTTCATAAAAATAGCCTCCTTAAATTTAAATGTACTTTGTTTTTCGGGCAAGATGTAAATATTATATTATTTCACCAAGCCCGGCAGGATTAGTAACAAAAAAAGACTTTTATTATGGATCACGGTTCAATCCATAATAAAAGTCTTGCTATTTAAAGTATAAGCGAGTTAATTCAAACGATTAACTGTGGTTGACGCCGATACTACAGATATTCCTGCTAGCTACTCCCTTTTAAACAAGAAAATAATACACTAAATTACTCGTTTTGTCAACTAATAATCAGGAAGAAATTAGCTGGATATTTTAGTGAAATTTATTTAATTTTACTAAGTCATTTTATTGAATGAATAATAGCCATCGGCGTCAAGTGATACGATATAATTATCATTTACAACGGCGATTATATTATTATAATCAATCTTGTGCTTTTTGTAGTTTGCAGCAATTTCCTCAGGAAGTGGATTGTCAGCAGGGAATTTCAAGCATACATTATCATTTACATAATAAGCATTTGAACTTACAGCTGTATTATAAATAATTTTTCCCTCTGTTTTATAGCTTCTGTCATTATTTTTACCTGAAGCTATGTTGCAAATCTGCAAACGATCTTTAAAATTAGTAAGAGCAACTGTTTCGGTCATAACATCAACAGCCTTGCTAGAGTCAGATTTACGCATTGGCTTTATAATCATATCACTATAGCTGAAGGTGTTGAATGTATATTTAAAGCTGTCTTTTGTATCTGAAGTATTTATTGCATATGTAACGCCTGTACTTGTTACATTAAAGCTACTTATAGCAGTTTCAGAAAGTGAAATATTAGTATCATCATCGCAGTTATATGCTTCTAAAAAGCCGTCGCTTGATTTATATATAAAGCAGTTGTTATATTGATAGAATGGAGCTCCAGAGGCTGTAGAAATTTCTATTTTAGAGCCTGTTCTTCCATCTATATATTTAAGGAAATTTTGCTCATCATAAAAATATACAGCGTTGTTATAAACACCTACGATATTAATATCATCTCGTACAATAAGCTTTTTACGCTTTTTTCCGTCAAGCTCACACTGATAAAGTGTTTTAGCCTGATCCTTTTTGGTGGTTATAAAGTAAATTTTATCGTCACCAATTGCAAAATTGCTTTGTACTGTACCATTTGCCGCACTGGTGTGTGCAATAACAATGCTTTTTTCATCTATAGAGCTTTTGTAATTTATACCATTAGCATCAACTATGTAATATGCATTTTGATATTCGATTACACCATTTTGAGTTACCTTACTATTAGTAGTGTTACTTGTCATTACAACTTCAGTTTCTCCGCATCCTGCAAATGACAAAATAACTACAGCACTGCACAATAGGGTTGCCAGAAATTTTTTTAATCCTCTTGCTTTCATTTTTGTACACCTCGATATTCAAATTCTCAATTTAATTTTACACTATATTAAAGCCTTTTTCAACAATATATAAAGAAATAATTTCTATTTTAAACATTCAATGGTATTTGCATATATAAAGGGATTATGTTATTATGAATATATTAATTTACAGGGAGAGTAGAGCTGTGGCGATATATAAAATTGCAGATATGAGAATAAAATATGAAACTAAAAGCAGTTATATATTGCGAAGATTAAGACCATATATAATTGAGGATAAGGGATATGACTATGAAATAATAGTGTCTGAAAACGATATAAATTATGAGCGTAGTATTACAGAGGATATTAGTATTGATATACTCGAAAGTTCAGCATTATTTAGACATATTTGTGAGAAGGTTCTGGAAAGCTATAATGGTATATTTCTGCATTGTGCTGCACTTAAATACAATAGCAAAGCCTATTTGTTTACAGCACCAAGTGGCACAGGTAAAACTACACATATAAGGCTGTGGCTAAAAAATTTGGGTGACAGAGTAGAGGTTATTAATGGTGATAAGCCTATTTTGCGAAAAAAAGGTAATGATATAATAGTTTATGGAACTCCTTGGCAGGGTAAGGAAAATTACGGTAGTAACATAAGTGCAACACTTGGTGGGATTTTTTTATTGGATAGAGGGACTGAAAATTCAGTTGAAAAAGCAACTGTTAAAGATTCGCTTGCTTTTCTTCTTTCTCAGACATTAAGACCACTTGAGAGGGAGAATATGATAAAGCTGTTTGAAGTGCTTGAATGTATCGTAAAAAATATTCCTATATATCATCTAAAATGTAATATGGAAAATCAGGCTGTGCAAACTGCATTGTCTGTTATAGAATAATAGAATAATAGTATAAAAGTAACCACCGAGCTAAAAACTCGGTGGTTACTTTTATACTTTATATCTTAACTTTCTATAAATTCGTGCCAGCTTTCTTTTAAAAGGGTTTGTATATACAAAGCTGTTTGTTGTGTTGATAACAGTATGATATTTTTTATATTTTTCAGCAAGCTTATCCTGTGTATCAAAATAGCTTGTGTCAGCACAACCACCAGATTTATGCCATACATTCATTGGTACAGCATAAACAAACATACCAGCAAAATCAATCGCCTGTAAGCAAAGGTCTGCTCCGTACAGATGCCAGCCATCGCAAATATTTTCATCAAAGCGTAGCTTTTTCATACAGCTTTGATGGCAAGCTATTAAACATTCGTCAAGTGTTAATGCTTTTGTAGGCTTGTCGATTGTTTTATTTTCACCTTCGTAGCCATACATAGCTGTAAGGATTTTAACATCCTTATCAGTGCCTTTATCATTTACACCAGCTGAACCGAATACGGTTGTTTTATTCTCTGTAGCATAATCATATATAAATTCTAAAACGTCATCGCTCATAAATTCAATATCCTGATGCAGAAAAACAAGAACATCTCCTGTTGCTTTGTCTGTTCCATAGTTCAAAGCCTTTGAAGCAGATGAAAAACGCTTGTTGGTGTTATCAATAGTTATCAGCTCAACTTCAACATTCTTTTGCTTTTTGGCACTTGCTACCATTTCATCTAAGAGCTGTTGATTATTATAAACTGATATAAGTGAAATTTTTTTCATAATTCCTCCGAATATTTAGGAATGTTTGTAGATTAGATAAGCCCCATATCTGTTAATACCTTTTTGTAGCAATCTGTAACGTACTTTACATCTTCATTGCTTAATTTGGTATGCAATGGTAAAGTGATTTCATTTTTATAGTGGGCATATGCATATGGATAATCGTTTATATCAAAGCCCATATTTTTATATGCTGTCATCATTGGAAGTGGCTTAAAATGAACATTACAGGCTATACCAAGGTCAGCCATACGGTTTATAATTTCATTTCTTTCTCGATGACCTATATTTGGTACTCTTGTGAGATAGATATGACAGCTAGTTACAAAATCTTCATTTACATGGTGTAGATAGCCTATTCCCATTTCATCCATAGCTTTGTCATACATCTCAATTATCTCACGACGTCTGCCTTGAATATCCTTAAAGCGTTTTAGCTGTACCAATGCTATAGCAGCATTAACATCTGTCATATTTGCTTTGTAGCCTGGTATAACTATGTCGTACTCCCAAGAGCCTGCAAGATTTTTATGCAGAGCATCTTTTGTTTGTCCGTGTAGAGAGTAAAGCATATATTGATTATAAAGCCATTCGTTATCAAGTCCCTCTATATCTTTCCAGGTAGCAATGCCACCCTCAGCAGAGGTAATGGTTTTAACTGCGTGTAGTGAAAACGCTGTAAAGTCAGCAACATTACCACTCATAATTCCAAATTGACTTGAACCAAATCCGTGTGCTGAGTCTGATACTACTATAACTCTGTTATATAGCTTTTGAATATCGTTGCTTGGCTTGAATAAATGCTTTTTACTTTCAATAGCCTTGAAAATACCTTTGTAATCACACATTTTACCTGCTATATCAACAGGTATTACGGCTTTTGTACGTTCTGTAATTGCCTGTGCAATTTTATCAGGGTCAATCAAAAATGATTCCTCTGAGGTATCTACCATAACAATTTTTGCACCAACGTGAGCAATAGCTGATGCACTGGCTGTATATGTGTATGCTGAAACTATAACCTCATCGCCCTCGCCAATTCCTAAAATACGTAGGGTAAGCTCTAGTGCTGCTGTGCAAGAGCTTAAGGCTACTGCCTTTGAGGTGCCGAAAAATTCAGCAACCTTTTTTTCGAATTTTTTGGTTTTAGGCCCTGTTGTTATCCAACCTGAACGCAGAGTATCTGCCACCTCGGCAATTTCTTCCTCTGTAATATCGGGTGGAGAAAAAGGAATACTCCTCATATTACAAGCTCCTTTATATATTAAAATAACTTATTTTCGATAAATAAAAAATAAAATAAACACACCGTAAAATTATTGTATACTGGTGCATTTTAACATTTAAATTCTAGCATACCAAATCTTTAAAGTCAATTGAATATATGGTATAATTTAAAAAGGTTTAAAGTTTGTTTATATTTTATTAAAATTTATTTAGAGGATTTTATGAGTTATTATTCAGCTAACAAATATTATAGAAATGTATTTAATGGTAAGGTTTATAAAATATCGCTTAATGGTGGTATGACCTGCCCAAACAGAGATGGTACAGTAGGTACAGGTGGTTGCATTTTTTGCAGTAATAAGGGTTCTGGAGATTTTTCACCTGTAAGTAGTATGGCTATAAACGAACAAATAGAAGAGTCAATTGAACGTGTTCGTAGCAAAATAAAAGAGGATAAATTTATAGCATATTTTCAGTCTTTTACAAATACATATGCACCTGTGGAATATCTTGAAGAAATTTTTACTCAAGCTATAAATCATAGGAGTATTGTTGGTCTATCAATAGGTACTCGTCCTGATTGTTTGGGTGATGATGTTTTACAATTGCTTGAAAGATTGAATAAAATAAAGCCTGTTTTTGTTGAACTGGGTTTGCAGACTATTCACGAAAAAACTGCACAATATATAAATAGAGGCTATCCGTTAGAGGTTTTTGATACTGCTGTATATAATTTGAAAAAGATAGGTGTAAATGTAATTGTACATATTATAGTAGGCTTGCCATATGAAACCGAAGATATGATTTATCAAACAGTGGATTATGTTGGAAACAGTGGAGCAGACGGTATAAAGCTACAGCTTTTACATATTCTTGAGGGTACACGTCTGGCACAGGAGTATAATGAAAATAAATTTGAAGCTCTTACTCTTGAAAAATATACTGATATTATCTGCAATTGTATAGAAAGAATACCAAAGAATATGGTTATACACAGAATAACGGGTGACGGACCTAAAAATATTCTTATAGCACCTAAATGGAGTGGTAATAAAAAAATGGTTCTTAATACTATAAATAAAGCTATAAAAGATGGGAATATTACACAAGGTAAGCAGTTTAAAAGAAGCATAAAAGGGGAATCTTGAAAAAATTATTGTTACCAATTATGAATTTCCAAAGAAAATGTCTTGCATAATAGGTCGAAGTTTTGTATAATGTACTGTAAGTGAAAACTACTGTGGAGTAATATGTAGTATTGCTTTATAGCAGTTGTTTTCTGTAAAATGTGTTATAACTGGTTAGTTGGTGGTGAGACTAATGAAAAGAGCGCTTGTTGTTTCAAAAAATAAGAGAAACGCTGACGCAATTGAGGTCTTACTTGAACAGAAGGGCTATACAGACGTTAGAAAGGCTGTATCGGTAGCTAATGCTAAAAGCTGTGTAGCTATAGAGGATTTTGACCTGATTTTTATTTATCCACCCTTAGAGGATGAATTAGGAATTAATTTTTCAGTGCATTTAGCAGAGCAAAAACAAACAGGTGTGTTTATTGCATTAAGTGAAAAAACAGCTATTCAAATGCAAGAGAAGTTAAGTAGCTATGGTGTAGTTGTGCTACAAAAGCCACTTGTAGCAGATATGGTTTACCAAAGCATTTCTGTATGGAATACACTTTCAGTACGCATTAATGCACTTGAGTGTGAAAACCATAAGTTAAAATCAAGGTTAGAAGAAATAAAGCTGGTTGACCGAGCTAAGTGTGTGCTTATGCAATGCCTAGATATGAGCGAGCCACAGGCACACAAATATCTTGAAAAACAGGCTATGGATTTAAGAATAAGTAAAAAACGAGTAGCCGAACAAGTGTTGAATACCTATGAAATATAGTTATTTATATTAAGTACATCAGAGAAAGGGATTGATTAAATGAGCCGCAAAGCATTTCTTATTTTAGAAAACGGTAAGGTTTTTGAAGGAAAGGGTTTTGGAGCAGAGAAAGATGCAGTAGGAGAACTTGTTTTTAATACAAGTATGGTAGGTTATCTGGAAACAATTACAGAGCCAAGCTATTTTGGTCAGGTTGTTGTACAGACTTTTCCAGCTATTGGCAACTATGGTGTTGTTCCTGCTGAATTTCAGAGCAATTCACCTGCATTAAAGGCATATATTGTTAGAAATAGGTGTCAAGAGCCGTCCAACTTCCGTTGTGAGGGGATTCTTGACACTTTTTTAAAGGATTCCGGCATACCTGGTTTATATGATGTTGATACAAGAGCAATTACAAAGATAATAAGAGAAAACGGTGTAATGAACTGTAAAATTACATCTACACTCGATAATCTTGAGGCTGACCTTGAGGAGATTAAGAGCTATAAAATAACAAACGCAGTTGAGGCTGTATCACCAAAAGAGGTTACTACAGTGAATGCAGAAAATGCAAAATGCAATGTAGCACTTTGGAACTTTGGTGCAAAGGAAAAAATTGTAGATGCACTTACAAAAAGAGGCTGTAATGTAACAATTTTCCCATCAACAGCTACAGCTGATGAAATTCTTGCAATCAATCCTGACGGAATTATGCTTTCAGATGGTCCTGGTGATCCAAAGGAAAATGTTGAGGTTGTTGAAAATCTAAAAATCTTGTGTGAAAAGAAAATTCCTATGTTTGGTATATGCTTAGGTCACCAACTACTTGCACTTGCTAAGGGTGCTGATACAGAAAAGCTTCATTACGGTCATCGTGGTGCAAACCAGCCTGCTGTTTATCTTGAAACAGGCAGAGTATATATTACAAGCCAAAATCACGGCTATACAGTAGCAATAGATTCAATTCCTGAATGTGCAGAGCTTACATTTAAAAACGTAAATGACGGAACCTGCGAGGGCTTGACATATACAGATATGCCTGCATTTTCTGCACAGTTCTATCCAGAAACCTTTGGTGGTGCACTTGATACTTCATTCTTGTTTGACAAGTTTGTTGCTTTAGCTCTGGAAAATAAGTAATTTAAATTACTAAAAATATAGATCCTATTTGTGGAAAGAAAGGATGTTTTTGATGCCACTTAATAAAGATATAAAAAGAGTTTTGGTAATAGGTTCAGGTCCTATTGTTATAGGTCAGGCTGCTGAGTTTGACTATGCAGGTACACAGGCTTGCCGTGCCCTTAAAGAAGAAGGCTTAGAGGTTATTCTTATAAACTCTAACCCTGCTACAATTATGACAGATAATGCAATGGCTGATAAAATTTATATTGAGCCACTTACACTAGATACAGTTAAAAGAATTATTCAGAAAGAAAAGCCAGACAGCTTACTTTCTACATTGGGTGGACAAACAGGTCTTACACTTTCAATGCAGCTTGCAAAAGAGGGCTTCTTAGAGGCTAACGGTGTAAAGCTACTTGGTGCTAACCCAGAAACAATTGATAAGGCTGAAGACAGACAGCTATTTAAAGACACAATGGAGTCAATTAATCAGCCTTGTATTCCATCAACAGTTGTAAACGATGTTGAAAGTGCTATAGAATTTGCTAATAAAATCGGTTACCCTGTTATTATTCGTCCTGCATTTACACTTGGTGGTACCGGTGGTGGTATTGTAAATAACGAAGAAGAGCTTGTTGAGATTACATCTAACGGTCTTGAGCTTTCTCCTATCACACAGGTATTGGTTGAAAAGTGTGTTTCAGGCTGGAAAGAAATCGAATTTGAGGTAATCCGTGACAGCAAGGGTAACGCAATTACAGTTTGTTCAATGGAAAACCTAGACCCTGTTGGTGTACACACAGGTGACAGTATAGTTATTGCTCCTGCTGTAACATTAGCTAGTGAAGAATACCAGATGTTAAGAAGTGCTGCTTTAAGTATGGTATCTGCACTTGGTGTTGAGGGTGGCTGTAACTGTCAGTTTGCACTTAACCCTGAAAGTATGGAGTATGCTGTAATCGAGGTAAACCCACGAGTTTCTCGTTCTTCTGCTCTTGCTTCAAAGGCAACTGGCTATCCTATTGCAAAGGTAGCTGCTAAGATTGCTATTGGATATACACTTGATGAAATTAAAAATGCAGTTACAGGCACAACTTATGCTTGCTTTGAGCCTTCTGTTGACTATGTTGTAGTTAAGTTCCCTAAGTGGCCTTTTGATAAGTTTGTATATGCTAAGAAAACACTAGGAACACAGATGAAGGCAACAGGTGAGGTAATGGCTATTGCTCCTACATTTGAGCAGGCTATTATGAAGGCTGTACGTGGTGCTGAAATTTCTCATAACACATTAAACAGCGAGAAGTACGAGCAGATGTCATTTGAGGGTGTAAAGAATAAGCTTTCTGTTTGTGATGACGAAAGATTGTTCTGTGTTTACGAGGCTCTTAAAAGAGGTATCACAGTAGACGAGGTTCACGCTATTACAATGATAGATGAGTGGTTCCTAGAGAAGCTACTAAAGCTAGTTAATATAGAAAAAGAGATGTCAAAGGGTGAGCTTACACCTGAGCTTTATAAAAAGGCTAAGAATATGGGCTACCTTGACAAGACAATAGAAGAATTTACAGGCTGTAAGGTTACAAACCCTCTTACACCTGTATATAAAATGGTTGATACCTGTGCAGCTGAGTTTAAGGCTCAGACACCTTACTTCTACTCAACCTTTGACGAGGAGAACGAGGCTGCTGACTTTATAAATGAGAATAACACGGTAAGAAAACTATTATCGTATTTGGTTCAGGTCCTATCAGAATTGGTCAGGGTATTGAGTTTGACTATGCATCAGTTCACTGTGTATGGGCGTTAAAGCAGGCTGGCTATGAGGTTGTAATTGTAAATAACAACCCAGAAACAGTTTCAACAGACTTTGATACCTCAGACAGACTATACTTTGAGCCACTTACACCAGAAGATGTAATGGGTATAATCAATACAGAAAAGCCTTATGGTGTTGTTGTTGCGTTTGGTGGACAGACAGCTATTAAGCTTACAAAGTTCCTAAGCGACAATGGTGTAAATATTCTAGGTACATCAGCTGATAGTATTGATATGGCTGAGGATAGAGAGCGTTTTGACGAGCTTCTTGAAAAGCACAACATCAAGCGTCCTCGTGGATTTACAGTAATGACAACAGAAGAGGCACTAAAGGTTGCTTCAAATGTAGGTTATCCTGTTCTTATGCGTCCTTCATACGTACTTGGTGGACAGAATATGATTATCGCTTATAACGAAGACGATATCGTTGAGTATATGGCTATTATTCTTTCACAGAATATAGAAAACCCAATTCTTATTGATAAATACCTAATGGGTACAGAAATTGAGGTTGACGCAATTTGTGACGGCGAGAGTATTCTTATTCCAGGTATTATGCAACACATCGAGCGTGCAGGTGTACACTCTGGTGACTCAATTGCAGTTTACCCAGCTTGGAAGCTAAGTGATGAAATGACTCAGACAATCATTAAAAGCTCAGAGGATCTAGCTTTGTCACTTAATACAAAGGGTCTTGTAAATATTCAGTATTTGATTTATGAAGATGATCTATATGTTATCGAGGTAAACCCTCGTTCTTCAAGAACAATTCCTTACATTAGTAAGGTTACAGGTGTACCAATGGTTGACCTTGCTACAAGAGCAATGCTTGGCGAAAAGCTAGCAGATATGGGCTATGGCACTGGTCTTTACAAGAAATCACCTTACACAGCTGTAAAGGTACCTGTATTCTCATTTGAAAAGCTTATCAATGTTGATAACCATCTAGGTCCTGAAATGAAGTCAACAGGTGAGGTTCTTGGTATTGCCGGTACTCTTGAAGAGGCTCTTTATAAGGGCTTGGTAGCAGCAGGCTATAAGATGACTAAGTCTGGTGGAGTTCTTATCACAGTAAGAAACAGCGATAAGGGCGAAATCGGTGATGTAGCAAAGAAATTTGCTACTATGGGCTTTGATATTTATGCAACAGCAGGTACAGCTAAGATTTTAGAGGCTTATGGTATAGATGCTAAGATAGTTAAGAAAATCCACGAGTCAAGTCAGGAAAATACAATTAAGCTTATCGAGAGTGGTAAGATTAACTATGTTATTTCAACATCCTCTAAGGGTAGAATCCCAACAAGAGATAGCGTTAAAATCAGAAGAAAGACAGTTGAAAGAAATATTCCTTGCTTAACATCAATTGATACAGCTAATGCACTTGTAGAGTGTTTGATGAGTAGATATTCACAGTACAATACAGAGCTAGTTGATATCAACAATATGAGAGGCGATAAAGTAAAGTATGAATTTACCAAAATGCACGGCTGTGGTAATGACTACATCTATTTCAACTGCTTTACACAGAATATCAACAATCCAGAGGGATTAAGTGTAAGACTTTCTGACAGACATTTCGGAATCGGTGGTGACGGTGTTATTCTTGTTTGCCCATCAGATGTAGCAGACGCTAAAATGCGTATGTTCAACCTTGATGGCTCAGAGGGTAAAATGTGTGGTAACGGTATAAGATGTGTAGGTAAGTTCCTTTACGACCACAATCTTGTTGACCAGAATAAAGAAACTGTTACTGTTGAAACACTAAGTGGTATTAAAACACTAAAGGTTTATAAGCAGGATAACGAGGTTAAGCGTTTAAGAGTTGATATGGGTAAGGCTGAGCTTGAGCCTAAGAATGTTCCTGTTGTTATTGATACTGATAAGGAAAAGGTTGTAAACGAAACAGTTACAATTGACGGTGTAGAGTACAACATTACCTGTGTATCATTGGGTAACCCTCATTGTGTAGTATTTATTAAAGATGTAGAGGGTCTTGATATAGAGAAAATCGGACCAAAGTTTGAGAATAGCGAGATATTCCCAGAAAGAGTTAATACAGAATTTGCAAGAGTTATTAACGACCATACAGTTAAAATGCGTGTATGGGAGCGTGGCAGTGGAGAAACCTGGTCTTGTGGTACAGGTGCTTGTGCAGTAGCTGTTGCTGCTGTTGAAAACGGCTTCTGTAAAAAGGGCGAGGATATCACTATACAGCTAACAGGTGGTGACCTTGTTATTAACTATACAGATGACACAGTATATATGACAGGTGAGGCTGAAAGAATATTTGACGGTACAGTTGTATTGTAATTAACAAAAATATTTAGCAGGCTTTGGTGTTTATTCCAACGAAATAATTTTTTAAAGTTAAATCGGGGCAGGTAATATTGCCCCGATTTTTGCAATATCTTAAATTTTATTTAAATAGGTGTTTATATGAATGAAATTAAATTGGTTACTCCAACCCTAGAATATAGTAATGATATTATGGAATTTCGTAATGAAATTATTAATTCAGATGACAACGATTCTTTTGCAGGCTGTGGAAATTTAGGCGAATGTTCAACAGCTAAGGAATGGATTGATAATATTTTAATTCTTAAAAATCAGGATACTTGTCCAAAGGGCTTTGTTACATCAGATATATATATTGCTGTACGCATATCTGACAACAAAATTGTAGGGATAATAGACCTTAGGCACCATATAAATCACCCTGTTTTAGGACTTTGGGGTGGTCATATAGGTTATTCTGTACGACCATCTGAAAGAAATAAGGGCTACGCAAAAGAAATGTTGCGATTAAATTTGCAGAATTGTAAAGATAGAAACATTGATAAGGTGATGATTACTTGTCACAGAGGAAATATTGCAAGCGAGAAAATAATTTTAGCAAATGGTGGAATTTTTGAAAAAGAAATATTTGTAGACGGAGAATATGTAGAAAGATATTGGATAAATATTTAAAACTAAGAAAGAAGGTACTATTATGAAAATATTACTTACGGGAGGTGCTGGCTTTATTGGTAGCCACACCTGTGTTGAACTTATTGAGGCAGGCTATGATGTAGTTATAGCTGACGATTTATCAAACAGTAAGCCACTTGTGCTGGAAAGACTAAAGGAGTTAACAGGTAAAGAGATAAAATTCTATCAGTTAGATATTGCAGATAGCGAAAAAATGGACGATATGTTTGCAGAAGAGAAGTTTGATGCAGTAATTCATTTTGCAGGCTTTAAGGCTGTTGGTGAGTCTGTGTCTAAGCCTGTAATGTATTATAGAAATAATATTGGCACAACTCTTACATTGCTTGAAACAATGGCTAAGCATAATGTAAATAATATAGTATTTAGCTCATCTGCTACAGTTTACGGTGTACCTGAAAGTGTGCCACTTGTTGAGGGTATGAAAACAGGCTGTACAAATCCATATGGCTGGACAAAGCTTATGATTGAGCAAATTCTTACAGATGCAACAGTTGCTGACAAGGATTTGTCTGTTGTGTTATTAAGATATTTTAACCCAATTGGTGCACATAAGAGTGGAAGAATAGGTGAAGACCCAACAGGTATACCTAATAATCTTTTGCCTTATATTACACAGGTTGCTGTTGGTAAGCTACCACAGCTTGGTGTATTTGGCAACGATTACCCTACACACGACGGTACAGGTGTGCGTGATTATATCCACGTTGTAGATTTGGCAAAGGGTCACGTAAAGGCTATAGAGTATGCTTCTAAGAATAATGGTACAGAAATATTTAATCTTGGTACAGGTACAGGCTACAGTGTACTTGATATTGTTAAGGCATTTGAAAAAGCTAACGATATTACTATACCTTACGCTATAAAGCCACGTCGTGACGGAGATATTGCAGAGTGCTATGCTGACCCTGTAAAAGCGAAGGAAAAGCTTGGCTGGCAGGCTGAAAAAACTATTGAGGATATGTGTAAGGATTCTTGGAGATGGCAGTCTGAAAATCCAGACGGTTATGGAGAATAATTGTACATAAATAAATCCTGTTTAAAGAACAGAAAATACGAATTTGAATTTAATGAAGGTAAATATAATGGCAATGAATGATAGATTTGAAAAGATTTATTCACAGGGGATGATGGCTCCTATTGAAATATGGGTAGATAAAGAAACAGGTGTTAATTATATATTTCACCAAAGTGGTTATGCAGGTGGAATGACAGTTCTTTTAGATAAGGACGGAAAACCTGTTGTTACACCTATAAAAGATCTATAAGCTCAAATTTATAGATATTATTAAAGAATAAATAAGGATCAATTTAGGGAGTATACATTTATGATGGGAACAACTCATATTTGTATTGGAGTAGCCTCTGCACTTGCATTAACTATGCCAGAAAATGTTGGAGGCTGTATTGCTTCAATTGTAGGTGGTGCAGTTGGAGGATGTATCAGCGATATAGATGTAAGCTCAAAAAAGAATGGTATGGGTTCATTATATGCCAAGTTAATAGCAACAGGAATAATTCCATTAGCTTTGGTATTTGACTATATAGTTGACGGTGGAATATTAGATTATATAAAGAAATGTAATAGCACAAATTTGAAAGTAGGAATTATAATGTTTATACTTTTATGCTTGATAGGCTCAAAGCAAGAGCATAGAGGCTTTACACATTCTTTATTGGCATTGTCTTTATTCAGTGCTTCAATAGCACTTTTTTGTAAGCCTATATTTATTCCGTTTTTTATTGGTTTTACATCTCATCTTTTACTTGATACTTTAAATAAAAAATCTATAAAGCTGTTTTTTCCACTTAAAAAGGGAGTTAGCTTAGATATATGCTATGCAGATAAAGCAATGGATAAATTGTTTTTATTGATAGGAGCTATTGGTACAGTAGTTATTTTGTGCTATTCGCTTTTTAGAAATATATCTATATAAATAATTATCGTATTTGAATATATAATGGAGAAGAAAAATGGACAAAAATTTAAAAGCGTTGGAGCTTGATAAAATATTAAATAAGCTGTCTGAAGAGACAGCCTTTGCTGACTCAAAGCAGTCGGCACTTGAGCTTCGACCTGCTAATGATTTGTATACAGTAAATAAGCTGTTAAAGCAAACAGATGACGCATATATGCTAAGTGGTAGATTTGGCTCGCCGTCGTTTGGTGGCATTACAAATGTTGTAAACAGCTTAAAAAGAGCTGAGGCAGGTGGTTGCCTTACTATGGGAGAACTGCTCAAGATTGCAGAAGCTTTGCGTGTTATACGTGGTTTAAAGCAATGGAGAGATAAATCAGCAGGAGTTGAAACCGTGCTTGATGCGTATTTTAATGCACTTGCACCTAATAAATTTCTTGAAGAAAAGATTTTTACTTCTATTATCTCAGAAGAAGAAATGAGCGACTTAGCCTCTGTTACACTTTCTGCAATTAGAAAAAAGATAAAGCAGACATCAGCAAGGGCAAGAGAAGTTCTTGATAAAATGGTGCGTTCTCAGACCTATCAGAAATATTTGCAGGACCCAATTGTTACAATTCGTGATGGAAGATTTGTTGTACCTGTTAAAGCAGAATGTAGAGGAGAAATTCCTGGTCTTGTACACGACACATCTTCAAGTGGTGCTACAGTTTTTGTAGAGCCTATGGGTGCAGTAGAGGCAAATAATGCAGTAAAGGTGTTAAAATCTAAGGAAGAGGCAGAGATAGAGCGTATTCTTTTTGAGCTTTCAGCCACAGCAGGAGGCTATGCTCAGAATATTATAAACAGCTACTATATTGCTACACAGCTTGATGTAATATTTGCAAAGGCTTCGCTTGCTTATAAAATGAAGGCTAGTATGCCTATAATGAATGACATAGGAATAATTAACCTGAATAAAGCAAGACACCCTCTTATTGATAAGGATAAGGTTGTGCCTATAAGCGTTTATTTGGGTGAAGAATTTAATTCACTTGTAATTACAGGACCTAACACAGGTGGTAAAACAGTTACATTAAAAACAATAGGCTTGCTTACTGCAATGGCTATGTGTGGCTTGATGATACCAGCTGGAGATGAAAGCAAGCTGTCTATATTTGATAGAATACTTGTAGATATAGGTGATGAGCAGAGTATTGAACAATCTCTTTCAACATTTTCTGCACATATGACAAATATTATAAGAATACTAGACCAAACAAATGATAAAAGCTTGGTGCTTATAGACGAGCTTGGTGCAGGTACCGACCCTGTAGAGGGTGCAGGTCTTGCTATTGCAATACTTGAACAGCTTAGAAATCAAGGTGCTAAGATAGCATCTACTACTCATTATGCCGAGCTTAAAGAGTACGCTTTGCAAAGCTCAGGTGTAGAAAATGCTTGCTGTGAGTTTGATGTTGCTACTCTACAGCCAACCTATAAGCTACTTATAGGTGTACCAGGTAGATCAAATGCTTTTGCTATATCAGAGAGATTGGGTATGGATAAGGCTCTTGTTGATAAAGCAAGAAAGCTAGTTTCTGACGAAAGCAGACGCTTTGAGGATGTAGTTGAAAAGCTGGAAAGTCAAAGGCAGACACTTGATGAAAAAATAAAGTATGCTGAGCTTGTATCTCAGCAAGCACAAAAGGAAAGAGAAGCTGTACAACGAGAAATTGATCAGCTTAGAAAGCAGGCTGAATATGAGCTTAAAAAGGCAAGGGAAGAGGCTAAGCGTATTACCTCAACAACCCGTGCAACAGCTGACGCACTTATCGAGGAGCTTAACGACCTGCAAAAGCATAAACAGCTTACAGCTGAAGAAAAAGCAAAGCTACGTGCAGATATACGCAATATGGAGAATAATGCTGACCCTGTAGAAAAGGCAAAAGAGAATAATTACACATTGCCACGAGCATTAAAAAAGGGTGATAATGTTCTTATTTTTGATATTGATAAAAAGGCAGTTGTGTTGGAAGACCCAAAAGGTGATACAGTACTTGTACAAGCTGGAATAATAAAAACAAAGGTAAATCTTGATAATTTAAGATTACTTGAGGATAAGAAAAAACCACAGGTACAGCGTTCAACAAAACGAAATATAAAAAGTAATGCAACCGTTAAGGCTGTAACAGATATTGACCTACGAGGAATGACTGCAATGGAAGCTATTATGGAGCTTGACAGACAGCTTGACTCAGCTACACTTTCTGGTATACATCAGGTTACAATTATACACGGTAAGGGTACAGGTGTGTTGCGTAAAGAGGTGCATAATTATCTTAAACGCTGTAAGTATGTAAAAACCTACAGACTTGGTGTGTTTGGCGAGGGTGAAGCAGGTGTAACTATTGCCGAGCTTAAATAGTAAAGGGGCTGATTTTATGAAAAAATCTGGTAAGGTATGGGTAGCTGTTGTAATTGCCTTGTTTATAATTATAGGCTTTATTTTAGGTGCAGGTGTTTATATTTATAAGCTGGCTACAGATATGTCAGAGGCTTCAAAGGTTGAAACAACAGCCTCAACTACTATTTACGAGCCTTTGGTAAAGTCGATAATACTTGGAGAGGGTCAAACCATTACTGATGATGATATTAACGGAATTATCAAAAAGATAATGGACGAAGCTCCTGTAGCTAACACTAACACAAAAAATACTGTATTGGTAAATGGTGTAGCGTTGTACCTACAGGGCGAACAAACTGCAAAAATCTATGCAGATATTAAATTTAATGATATCAGAATGATTTTTTCTGCTGATGCTACTTTAGCATTGAATAGTGAGAAAAAAATCATTGATATAAAAATAAATAATACAAAGCTGGGTAATCTTGAAATACCAGCTGAGTGGATAATGGCGAAAATAAGCCCATCTATTGAAAACATCAGTGATTCAATTGATGTAAACTCAACATCTGTAATTGTGCCATCAGAGTATAGCTTTATTTTTAATGAAAAAGAAGTTGAGTTACATATAGAAAAGCTTGATATATCACAAGGTATGGCAACAGTGCAAACAAACAGTGCAATGGATTTAATAACAGAGTTTATAGATGATATGGTAAGTAATTGGTTTGCATCAATGTAGTGATAAATATAAAGAAGTATAATTGTATAGATAAAAAATTAATTGATTATAGTAAGAAAACCGAATTCATCTGGTAAGGTAAGATGAATTCGGTTTCTTTATTTATAAAATATTTGGAATTATATGGCAAATTTTGACAATAATAAATTTGAATTTTTTGTAAACTAACTATGTCCATAGTGTAAATCAATGAATATTGGTTCCCCTTTTTATATAATTCGGAAATTCTATCGTGAAATTGTATCAAAATAAACATAAGTATTGAACCTAATGCTTATACAATATATAATATATATATAGTAGTGTGAGGATATATGAAAATTAATAATAAGATTGGAGACGATTAAAGTGAAAAAAACAAACAAAGCATTGGCTCTTTTATTAAGTGCGTTAATGGCTGCGACAGCTTTTTGTTCAGTTCCATTATCTGCAAGTGCTGAAGAGAACAAGGGTGTTGAGAACCAGACAGTTGTGGCTGAGGTGCCAACAGAGAGCGAAACAGAAGGGGCTTCGGAAAGTACAACTGAAAATATCGAAGAGGTATCTTCAGAGCCTGTTGTTAATACAGGTTATTCAAGAGCAGAAAAAACTGTACAAAATGAGAGTGCTGTAGCAAATAATATGGTTGAAAGCTCGGCTAGTGTAGAATCAGTTGAAATTTCATCATCTATTACACTAGGTGTTAGTGAAACATATACATTTTCTAAGACTTCATTACAGAAGGCTTTATCTACAAATTCAAGTGCAACCTATAAATGGAGTTCAAGTAACTCAAATATTGTATCGGTTAATAGTAGTGGAAAAATAACTGCTAAAAAAGTTGGAGAAACAACTATTAATGTGGTTGCATCGAATGGAAAAAAAGGATTTTGTAAAGTAGTTGTTAAAAACGCACCTGCAAGAATATATCTTAACAAAATAGGAGTAACTTTAGGAGCAGGAGAAACATTTGACCTTAGTGCTTCGTTGCCAAGTGGTACAGCATCATACAGTATAAAATTCTCAAGCAATAACACTAGCGTTGCAACTGTTAATTCAACAAGTGGACTAATAACTGCTAAAAAGGTAGGTACAGCTGTAATAACAGCTACAACCTATAATGGTAAAACAGCAACCTGTACAGTAACAGTAAAAAATGCACCTGATAAAATTACACTTAACAAAACAGCAATAACTTTAGGTGTAGGAGAAACATTCAGAATAAGCCTCTCACTACCAAGTGGTACAGCAGCGTACAATATAAAAGTTGGAAGTAATAATCCAAGCGTAGCAGTATTTAACACATCTAGTGGACAAATAACAGCTAAAAAGGTGGGTACAGCTGTTATTACATTTACAGCTTATAATGGTAAAAAGGCAAGTTGTACAGTAACAGTAAAAAATGCACCTGATAAAATTACACTTAACAAAACAGCAGTAACTTTAGGAGTAGGAGAAACATTTGACCTTAACGCAACACTACCAAGTGGCACAGCGTCATACAGTATAAAATTCTCAAGTGGTTCTACTAGTGTGGCAACAGTTAATTCAACAAGTGGACTTATAACAGCTAAAAAGGTAGGTACAGCAGT
>JAXJUF010000002.1:0-2881 GCA_036309185.1 Acutalibacteraceae bacterium | reverse complement strand
GTTTTTTTACTGTATGAGCTTGGCAATGATAGAAAAGGTTCTCCTTGCTTATTAATGACAACACTAACATTTTTAACAGCAAACTCACCATCAATAACCATTGTTCCTCTTGATACTACATTAGACTTGTTTGAACCATCTTGCTTCTGATTAATCAACTGCATATCAATATTTTTTGAACAAGGTACAATGCTGTTTTCAACAGCCTGTTGTGGATTGTTGAAAGCCTGTATGATAGTGTTGTTAAGCTCTTGTCTGCCTTCACTGGTCATAGGAAAGGCTACATCCTGATAATTGCCTGTTTTAGCATTTTTCATCTGTGGCATTTGGATATAGGGCTTGTTATCCTTTGATAAACGAATAGTAATATCGTTAACTAACACCGTACCATTTACCACACAGCTTGCCTTGCCTATAATGTTTGTGTTTTCAACCTTGTTTTCACTTGTCTTAATGTTATTAATTACCATATCTGTAATCTCCTTTATCTTCTAGTTTTTCAGACAAGAAAAGCACTACCATTTTGTGTTGGTAGTGCTTTGTCGATTAGTTATTTAGTTGTGCTTTAGCTTTCTGAATAATGTGATATATCTTATAGCTTGAATAATCTTTCTACTTCTTCAATGCTAGTTAGCTTACCATTTTCAGCAGATTGCTTACCTAGGCTTAATTCCTCTAGCAGTTTAATTGTTGAATTTAAGTTTTCATATTCTTCAATATCTACAATGGCGTATTTAATACGACTATTTTCAGTCAAAAAAACAGGCTTTCCGTAAGAAACATCACACAAAACCTCATTATAGTTTCTTAAACCAGAAACAGGCTTAATATTAGGCATACTAACAACTCCCTTCTTTGCTGTTAATATTATAGCATAATATTAAGCAAAATACAACAGCGTATCTTATCTCCTTAACGAACTATTCAGTGGGTCTGCGATAATCTCTTTAACCTTTTGATTGTTAGCTTTCTCGTATTTAATGATGTAATCATTCTTGCCAGTGCTATCAACAACACAATCAAACTCAACACCAGCATTTTTGAGTGCTTGAACATCAATCTCACTAACACCCTTGTATTCAACATCTTGTTCAGAGGTAGTTAGCATACGGTTAACTTCTTCAAGTCTGTCATTAACATTCTTTAGCTCTGCTTCGTGTTCAAAAGGTTTTTCAGCTTCTTTTTTCACCTTTTCCATCTGACGATTATAGTCCTCAAGGCTTAATACTGCTTTGTATTTACGGTCAGAAATAGCACTTAGCTTATTATTAAGCCTTGTAATGTTACCATATATATCATCTGACATTTCAACGCTGTAGCTAAGGTAGCCTTTAAGGTACGCATAAGGTTGATTATCTCTCCTTGCCACAGAAAGAGTAAATCCTCTGTATTCACCCACAGTAAACTCATCTGTCTTTACGTGATGAGGTAAAGTTTCAAGCAGCTTAATCAAATACATACCAGCAGTTTTCTTGTCTGTATAGGTAGTACCATTAAGCACCATTTTAAACTCGTCATTATTGATAGGGTGTTCGTCCACGGTAGCCATATCAAGAGTTAAATCGTTGATAAAGCGTTCCTTAATAGCAACCTCTTTAGGTATGTTTAATATCATATCTTCTAGCTTGTACTTGTTGCTTAAATAGTCAGCCTTTAATACCTTTAGATTAGTTTGCTTAATATCCAAATCCATCTTTTCTTTAATCAGAGGATTACCTGTTGCAAGCATTTTGATTTCAGCGTATGAAAGAGCAGACTGGTCTACATCTTCTGCTTCTCTTACTGGTGTTTTTGAACTCATTATCTGAGAGATAAATTTCTGCTTATTCTCAATTAATTGATATGAATATGCGTCGAATGTATCCTCAGTAACATATCTGAACACATAGATTTCTTCGTTCTCATTGCCTTGTCTTAGTATGCGACCGAGGCGTTGCTCAAGGTCACTTGGTCGCCACGGACAATCCAAATCGTGCAAAGCAACTAGCTTATCCTGAATGTTAGTACCAGCACCCATTTTTTCAGTTGAGCCGAGCAGAACTCTGATTTTACCTTGTCTTACATCGCTGAACAATGCAGCCTTTTTTGCGTCGGTATTGTAGTTATGAATAAATGCGATTTCTTTAGGTGGAATACCCTTGCTGATGAGCTTCTCTCTAATATCATCATAAACATTAAAGCCGTCAGTAGTAGGTGTTGATAAATCGCAGAAAAGAAGCTGAGTGCTACGCTGTTCTGCTGTGTCTTGCCATATCTCAAATACATTATTAACACACATATTAATCTTGCTGTTCTCAAAATCAGGCAATTCAGGGTTAACTATACGCTGGTCTACTGCAAGCTTTCTGCCATCAGTGGTAATTTTCAGCATATTATCTTCTCGTGGGTCAACTGAACCTGAGCGTACTCGGTCTGCACGATTACCACACTCATCTACAAAATTACGCTGTTCTGCACTAGGCTTTGCAACAACCGTTTTAAATTCTGCTTTAGGAACTGGTAGGTTCAGCATATCGGCTGTTTGTATATCTGCACATTCTCTGAAGATGTTCATTAGCTCAGGTAGGTTAAAGAACTTTGCAAACCTTGTCTTTTCTCTATACTTCTTACCTTCAGGAGCAAGCTCACTTGCTGTAACAGTAGCACCAAAGCTAGAAGCCCAGCTATCAAAGTGAGTAAATCCAAGTTTCTTTAGGGTGTCAAACTGCAAATATCTTTGCATAGTATATAGCTCTGACATAGAGTTTGATACAGGTGTACCAGTAGCAAACACAATACCCTTACCACCTGTGATTTCATCAATATATCTACACTTCATCAGCAAGTCGGCTGACTTATCAGCAGAAGATGAGGTTATGCCAGCTACATTAGTCATCTTAGT
>JAXJUF010000001.1:0-7683 GCA_036309185.1 Acutalibacteraceae bacterium | reverse complement strand
TCTCCTGGTGTGCTTTCTTTTCTCTTTGTCATTCTGTTCATTCCTTTTTTGTCCTTTCTTTATATTGTAGCACACTTATCTTCAAATGCAAAAAGTGTGCAAGCTATTTTTATAACTTACACACTTTATTTTACAATCTCCATTTTCTTGAATTTATAGCTGTATTTTGACATAAAAATCCCCCTAAAAAGTTAGTTTTTAGTTCTAACTTTTTAGGGGGTATATTTATAAGATTATTAATAGTTATTAGTCATTATTATAAATAACAACAACTGCATCTTTCTTTATTGTGCCACTTAGTTTACCGTCTTTTACCTTAAACTCTTTACCACTTACTTTATCCTTGTAGGTACCATCTGCAAGTACAGTTTTAACATCCTTTAGCTTTATTTCTTCATCAAAGATATTTACTATAACAGCACCCTTATCGCCACGCTCTACCATTAATAGATAGTCACTATCATTAGGATTGCTAAGGGTTTCATCTTCACCTATCATCGCTGTTCTGAACTTGTTAACCTCTACAACCTCTTTGTCCTTATAGAAGTCACTACCTGTTACACCTAGTTTATTATTTCCCCACTGGTCCTCAATAGATGCACCTGCTGGACGGTCAAAAAATAGTGGTGTACCACCTGAACGTGAGCATAATATAGCCCAAGCCTGCTTAATTTGTGTTTCATCCATATATTCCCAATTTCCGTCGTTACAGTAATTATCGTGTGACTCTACCCATGTAACGATATTGTCGGTATCCATACCATTTACTGAAAAATCTTTAAGAATACCTGCTGAAATTCTCTCGTTGATAACTGAATCTCTAAGAATTTCACCATACTTTGAGGCTGTAACATTCAGATATTTAGCATACTCTGTTATATTGTCAGAACCACCCTGTAGAACCTCTCCGTATTGGAATTTTGAACCATTATCAAGAATCACGTTCCAAAAATCACTTGCAAATTCTTTGTCATCTGTAGGCAACTCAATATGCTTTGTAGCATCATATCTAAAGCCGTCTGCTCCTGCATCTACACAGGCTTTTAGATAATTCAAAATGTACTGCTGAATTTCTTCGTTCTGTGTGTTTAAATCGGTTAAGCCTAACAGTTTACCCTGTGTTACCTCTTTTCTGCTACTGTAATCATTTACATCGCCAAGAGTGTGGAATGGATTATCCATTCCTGTTACATTCTCGCTAAGCACTGACATATCACCTGACATATGATTTACAACTGCATCTACAATAACCTTTATACCGTATTTATCAGCCTCTTTACACATAGCTCTAAATTCTTCTTCTGTGCCCATCTGATAATTACCTATAACATAATCAGTTGGCTGATAGTGATAATACCATTTACCATTGTCTACGCTGTCATCCTTGTCTTGGATTTGCATTCCTCCGTCTTCTCCTACCTTACACTGATTAATAGGAGATGTTTGGATTGTAGAAAAGCCTGCATCGGCAATTTCTTTCATATTATCCTTGATTGTATTAAATGACCAGCACCAGCAATGCAGAATTGCACCGTCACTGATATTGTCTGCAAGACCATAATCATTTACCTTTTTATCTGAACGTACAGGCTCATACTCTTTAAATTCCTCTGTTGCAGATTGAGTTGGTTGCTCTTTTGGCTGAGTTGAGTCGGTAGTAATAGCTTCGTCACCTGTTCCACACGCAGTAATTGAAAGCGTCATAAAAATAGCCATACCCAATGCAGATAATTTTTTCAACATATTTTTTCCTCCCTAATTTTGATAATTACAAATTAAACAAAGCATTTGATGCATTACATATATTCTCAATAATTTTATTATCACAGCTTTTCTCTATTACAGAAAAACCTCTACCATAATCACAGCCACGCATTGTAGAGTGAGTATCTGAACCAAGTACTGTTACATATCCTTCTTTTATAAGCTTTATTATCTTACCTTTTAAAAACAGCTTATTCAAGCTTTCTGTATTTATCTGCATAATACAGCCCATTTCTTTAAGAGTGTTTAACAGCTGTTTATTTTTCAGTAAAGCAGGATAACGTTCAATATGAGCAATCACTGGTATTATTTTATGTTTATTTATAAGCTCTGACAGTATTTCAACCTCATTATCTGGAAAGGTACTGTTATATGGCATTTCTATAAGCATAAAATTTGTTGACCTGTAGCATAAGGTTTTGAGATTTTTAATTAAAAGAATATTCTCAGACAGATGAACCTCTGCACCGAATGTAAGGGTTAAGCCACCACTGTAACATTCTTTTAGCTGATTATATGCATACTCTCGTGCTTCTATAAATTCCTCTAGCCTGTTCTCTACCTCTTCATATTGAGTATAAAAATGAGGTGTTAAAGCCAGATGTGTTACACCCTGATTTTCAAGCTCCTCTAAAAGTAAAAGTGATATATCAATATCTGATGCACCGTCATCAATCGACGGTAAAATATGGCTGTGTATATCGTATCTTTTCATATCTTCTATATAAAGTCATAGCTATGGCTTTTACACCATAGCTTATGAGTTGCAAACTTAAATTACTTAAATTAATGTACAAACAAAGTCACCCATCTGTGAGCAGGTTACCTTTGTTTTTCCGTCTTCGTAAATGTCTGGTGTTCTGTGAGTTTCTAATGCCTTTGCTACAGCATCTTCGATAGCCTGTGCAGCCTGTGGCTCATCAAGAGAATATTTAAGCATCATAGCAACTGACAAAATTGTTGCAAGTGGGTTTGCAATATCCTGTCCTGCAATATCAGGAGCACTACCGTGGATTGGCTCGTAAAGACCTGCTTTACCTGAGCTTAAGCTTGCTGAAGCAAGCATACCGATAGAACCACTTATCATAGAAGCCTCATCTGAAAGAATATCACCGAAAATATTTGATGTAACAATAACATCAAACTGACCAGGATTACGAACAAGCTGCATTGCACAGTTGTCTACATACATATGATTTACTTCTACCTCTGGATATTCCTCAGCGATTCTGTTTACAGTTTCTCTCCATAGACGAGATGACTCAAGAACATTAGCTTTATCTACGCTTGTAAGTCTTTTGTTTCTCTTCATAGCCATATCAAAGGCTACTCTTGCAATTCTCTCAACCTCTGTGATTGAATACTTTTCTGTATCGTAGGCAGCCTGTACACCATTTTCTTCTACTCTGCCTCTTGTACCGAAGTAAATACCACCTGTAAGCTCACGTACTATCATAATATCAAGGTTATCACCTATAATATCATCCTTAATAGGTGAAGCACTTTTTAGTGGCTCAAAGATTACAGCTGGACGAAGATTTGCAAATAGTCCAAGTGATTCTCTGATTTTCAACAGACCTGACTCTGGACGATTACCTGCTGGCTGAGAATCCCATTTAGGTCCACCTACAGCACCAAGCATAACTGAATCAGCAGCCTTACACTTGTCAATTGTAATCTGTGGTAATGGCTCGCCATAATTGTCTATTGCTATTCCACCTATATCAGCTGGGTCGTACTCTACTGCAAAGCCGAATTTTTCAGCTGTTTTATCAAGCACCTTTACAGCCTGATTAACAATTTCAGGACCAATTCCGTCACCCTTTAGTAGAGCAATTTTATAAGTTTTCATAATTAATATTCCTCCATAATTATCTTTTCAGAAATTTATTTCATTATAACACAGCTCTTTATTATAGCATAGTTTTTTTGTTATAAATGTAAAGTAGGTTACAATTTAAGCACTATCTATTATCAATTGTTTTCTTTATTTTTTCAAATGTTACTCCGTATTTTTCGGCTATATCCTTTGCGTAGCTCAAGCCCTGTGGTGGATTGATATAAACCTTGAATGAACGTTCACCATTTTCCACGCCTGTTACCATACTCTCAATTTTAGAGCTACCCTGTATATCACTATTCATTTTATTGGCATTTGCACCTAGCTCGTGCATATGTGTATTAAAAATACATCTTACTCCAAGGTAACGCATAGCCTTAATTACATCTGTTGCAATATACACACCCTCGGTAACATTTGTAGTTGCAAGGCTTTCGTTAAGCAATAGCAAACTTTTATTTGTAGCGTTTCCGAATATCTCTGATAAACGCTTAGACTCCTCTCCTAGTCTGCCAAGGTCAACTGTTTCGTTTTCATCTGCTGGAAAATGTGTATAGATATTATCGCAAGGGCTTAGTACAAATTTTGAACACGGAACATATATACCACACTGTGCCAAAAGAACACATAAGCCAAGTGCCTGTGTTATAGTTGTTTTTCCACCTCGGTTAGGACCTGTTAAAATAAAAATTCTGCCTACTTCATCATCAAATGAAATTTCGTTTGTGATTATATTAAGGTCTTCCCCATTTACAGCTTTTATAGCAAGCTTTAGGTTATATATACCCTCTGCGTGAATTTCTCGTTCCTCTACCGGTAAAACCTCGGCTTTACATAGTGGCAAGCCCTTTTCCTTTATTTTATCAATAAGCTCTGCCCACCTTATGTAGAAAATAATTTCAGGCATTAAAGAAATAAATGTATATCAGTTTACATTTATATGCTTTTGTAATACTCCCTTGAGGTTACGAACCACTCTATCCATAATCTCGGTAACAACCTGCTTCATACTGCTTGAGAGCTTGTCTTGACCTGTTGGTGTATCATCATAGGATAATTTAAATTCCTTTGAAGCTGCTGAGTGAAAGGTTTTAAGATGTGCATAATCATTACCCGGTAAAATTCCACCATCTTTTTTAGTTGATATAGCCATAAATCGTTTTAAAATACCACTGTCGGTAAACTCTCTACTATTTAATGAAAGTATACCTGCTCTTGATGGTCTTAGCATATCGTCAAGATTTACACCTATTGTTACACTTTTAAGCTGTCTTGCCTGATTAAAGGCATCGTTTATATCCTGCTTTAAAGGCTCGAATGAACCGTCATCATAAATCTCTTTTACAAGCCTACGCAAGGTACATAAGCCCTCTGATCTAAGGTCAAGCTTTGCTAAGGTTTCTTTTAGCGAGGTTATGCAATTGATATATCTGTCAATCTCACGAAGTCGGTTTATTATCTGCCATAACGAAGATGCGTCGCTATCCTTTTTGAATTTTTCAAGCTCTTTAAGCTCTTTGAGCATTATGAGTAATTCTGCAAGACTGTAACGTAGCTGTGGAAGTCTCAGAAAATCCTCAAAAACATCACATCTATATTTTATAAGCTCAGCATTACATTCTATTTGAGTCATAAGCTGTTTTATACTATTTTGTTCAAAAGAATCCTCTGTAAGAGTCGTTACAATATAATCCAGTGACAAATCGTTTATAGCATCATCACTCATCTTTAAAGGAGAACGTTCATATCCCATAGGGTAAAACAAACTAAAATCAACCATAATATATCGTCCTTTCAAACTATATATACATATATTATCACAATACATAAAAAATACAATACAAATTGTTCAAATAAACAATTTACAAATTATTTATTTACATAATATAGCTTTATGGTATAATCTCATAGGGTATAAATAAATGAAAGGAGAATTTCAATGGAGAAAACTAAAATTGAACGAATTAACGAGCTTGCTAAAAAGAAAAAAAGCGTTGGTCTTACTGACGAGGAGCTTGCTGAACAAAAGGCTTTGCGTGAAGAATATATAGGAGATTTCAGAGCAAGCCTACGAGGACAGCTTGACAATATGGTAATAGAAAGACCTGACGGTAGCACTGTTAATGTTAAGGATATGAGGAAGAAAAAATAAGCTTATGGATAAACACACAGCCGTAGAAAAAAGCATCATTAAGAAATTCCGAAAACCTATATGGAACAGATTTATTATGGGTATTAAGGAATACAAAATGATTAACGATGGCGATAAAATAGCCGTGTGTATTTCTGGTGGAAAGGACTCTGTTCTGCTTGCAAAGTGTATACAATATCTTCAAAAATACAGTGAAACACATTTTGAGGTTGAATATATATGTATGGACCCTGGCTATAACAAGCCTAACAGAGAAAAAATAGAATACAACTGTAGGCTACTTGATATTCCTGTAAAAATTTTTGAAACCTCTATTTTTAATGTTGTTGACAAAACAGAAAAGAGTCCTTGTTACCTATGTGCAAGAATGCGTCGTGGCTATCTTTATAAATATGCAAAAGAGCTTGGCTGTAACAAAATAGCCTTGGGACATCATTATGATGATGTTATTGAAACTATTTTTATGGGTATGCTTTACGGTGGACAGCTACAAACAATGATGCCTAAGCTTCACAGCACAAACTTTGAGGGTATGGAGCTTATTCGCCCTCTTTATATGGTGCGTGAATCTGATATTCATAATTGGGTAAGATATAATGGTTTGGAATTTATAGCCTGTGCCTGTACTCTTACAGAGAAAGAAAGCCAGTCAAATGGTGAGCATATTTCTAAACGTGCAGAAATAAAGGAGCTTATAGCAGATTTAAAAAAGGTTAATCCACTGGTTGAATACAATATATTTAACAGCGTATGCAATGTAAACTTATCTACTATAATAAGCTACCAAAAGGACGGTAATGAAATTTCTTTTTTAGATAACTATGATGATTAATAAAAAAACACAAGAGCATTGCAAACAATCTGCAATGCTCTTGTGTGAGAATATATAAGAAGAAAAAATGAGAAAAACTAATTTATTTGTAGTTATCTGTCGAACTACTATACTTATAATATAATACAAAAATATGAATAAATTGTGAACAAACACCATTTTTTATAGTAGAACATATACAATCAACACAAAAACTTTTTGTATACTTCTACCAGCGTTTGAAGGATATATAATGGAAAAGAATAATACATATCAAATGAATAACGTACTACAAGAGTACAACGAGTTTATAAGACCATATAAAGATGCCATTAAGCTTGTTAAAATTAAGCTTGAAGCACTCGACTCTGATTATGGTCATTTACACAAACATAACCCTATTCATCAGATTATCAACAGGGTAAAATCTCTTGACAGTATTTTAAATAAGCTAGCAAAAAGAGGATACCCTGCTGAGCTTGAATATGCTAAGGATTATCTGACAGATATTGCCGGAATAAGAGTAATCACATATTATCAGCAGGACGTTTACGAGGTTGTAAGAGCCTTGAAATCTTGCCTTGATATAGTAAAGGAAAGCGATTATATTAAAAAACCTAAGCCATCGGGCTATAGAAGCTACCATTTAATTGTAGTTGTTCCTATACATTATCTTAAAGGTGTTGAATATTATCCTGTAGAAGTACAGATAAGAACCCTTACTATGGACTGTTGGGCTAATATTGAACATCAGCTTCACTACAAAACCTTAAGAGACGAATTTTCAAATGAAATCAGCGAAAAATTTCAGCAATTCTCTGAAGAATTAAATACAATTAGCTTAAAAATGGAAGCTATATATTCCGAGAAAAAAGAGCGAGATGATAGCTTAGACTCGGATATAACACTAAAAAAACATTAATCGAGTAGGAGGCTACCCATTAGTTGAGTAGCCGACCTCTCACACCACCGTGCGTACGGTTCCGTACACGGCGGTTCAATAACTGAGATTGTAAAATAAAGTGTGTAAGTTATAAAAATAGCTTGCACACTTTTTGCATTTGAAGATAAGTGTGCTACAATATAAAGAAAGGACAAAAAAGGAATGAACAGAAT